>JAITCM010000090.1 GCA_031283085.1 Chitinispirillales bacterium
AGGTTGTGGTTGATACGCATAAAACCCTCCTTGTAAGGTGTTGTTTAGTTATGACGGCTATCCTTACCGTCCCTTGCGGGCGGGTAGGTATTAGGCCAATCCGTTTGGCCTGTCCGTCCCGCCTACACTTACTATATCGGCAAGGGGGGGGGGGGGGGTCTTTAGCGATTTTTTGACTTTTTTGCCGGGTGGCAGGAAATTTTTGCTTTATTCTTCGCCCGGAGCTGCGTCGGTCATATCCCCCGCGCGCCGTGGGCGAAAGCCAAACACTGCTGTCGGCGTCCCAATGGCCGCCGGTAGCATAAACCGTCTTCCCCGGAATTACGCGGGCCCGGCTAACCTACCGTCCCGCGGAGTGATGGCATCAATCATGTACAATATAATAAGTGGGAGTTCCGGGAAGCAAGGAAAAGGGTATGATTTTGCCCAAAAGGGCGGTTTGGGGGGTAAAAATGCCGGTAGCGCCGGGTGTGCGGAGGCATTTGAGGGGGGGCAGGATACCCCAACCCGCTCAATAATGTATATTATTCTAAGAATCCATAGTTGCAGAAAACTTAAAAAATAGGGGAATGGGTTAGGTATTTTTATCCTGCTATTTGATTCTCCTGACCCCCAGCACATTGGGCAGTTGCGCCGCGCCCGCCGGTTTGCCCCCCGACGAGAAGTCGCCTGTGAACTCCATCGTGTCTTTCGCCGTCCCGATGAATAACTGCGAGGGGCCGCCGCCTTCCATGTACATTGCCCTGTCTATCGATATTGGCAGCTCGCGCAGGATGTTGACGAATTCGTGGACGGAGTGTGGGGCGGTGCACTGGATGAAGAGGATGTTTCCCGGCTTGTCGGTGGCGACCGCCGCTATGCTCCAGCGTTTTTCGCTCTCCTGCCAGACGTTTTTGCCGGCGCACGAGAGCATACGGATAGACTGGACGGCGGAGCCGTAGAGCGGTCTGATAGCCTCAAAGTCGTCGCACTGCAGGTCGACTATGCGCGCCGGAGGGATGCCCTTTTGGAGCGGCTCGAAGACCAGTATCGTCTTGTCCTTGGATATGCGCGGGTTGTTGATGTGCGCCGAGGTCTTCATGTGGGAGACGCCGGTGCGGTAGTCGGCCTGGTACATGGCGGCGTTGACGGCGGCGGCCATCCCCTCCCTGGCCGCCCAGCGCCGGGCGGTGAGCAACGAACCGCCGGTCGCGGGGTTTGAGGCGTTTAGCAGGCGCAGTTCATATCGTGTAAGGTTGATGCGTAAGACGTTGATTTTACTTGAAGTGGATGATGTCGTGTCGTTATGGCGGTCGTAGAGCGGTGATGGAAACGACGCGAACTCCAGGCCGGGTTCCAGCGTCCGCCATTGGGCGTTGATGTTAACGGCGGCTATGGCAATCAGAACGGCGACGGTTATTTTTGTCATTTTATAAAGATAATATTCGGCGGATATGTTGGGTCGATAAAACATAATTGCTTATTAACCGCGCGATTAATTATTTTATGAAAATGAAGATTGCGGCCAAAAATAATAAAGCGTTCCATGACTACGAGGTCATCGAGAGAGTGGAGGCGGGGGTCATGCTGACCGGCGCGGAGGTCAAGTCCATACGCGCCGGACGTATAAACCTCGCCGACAGCTACGCCGTCTGCGTCCAGGGTGAGATGTTCGTGAACCACCTGCACATAAGCTCCTACGAACGCGGCGGCCTCTACACGCCCGAACCCACGCGCCGGCGCAAACTGTTGCTGCACAAAAAGCAGGTAGCGTTTTTCGGCACGGAGGTAGAACGCAAAAAGTTGGCGTTAATTCCGCTGTCGGTTTATTTTAAGGAGCAGTGGGTCAAAATAGAGATAGGTCTCTGCCGTGGACGAAAAAAGTACGACAAGAGGCAGAAAATCGCGGAACAAGAGGCTAAGAAAACAATCGCCCGGTTAGTCAAGACGAGGTAATGTCGGTTGATGGCGGTGTTAATGTAAAAGCGTCAATAAAAATTTTAGCGCGGACAGATTACAATGAAAAAGGTATTGCCGTTATCAGTAATTCTCCTTATAGCGCTAATAGTGCCGGCGGTAACGGCGACAACCGTGAACGTCCGCAAAATCCCGGACGGCAAATCATCCACCGTTCCGGCTTTTGAAAAAAACGGCATGACCTACGTCTCCATGCCGGCTTTCGCCGAGCTCGCCGGATTCAAGCACTCGCAGAGCGTCTTTTCCAACAAATCCGTCTTCTCCAATGAACGCGGCAGCATAACGCTAATCCAAGACAATCTCTTCTACCGCGTTGATACCGTTACAAACCTCATCCCGTATCCGCCAATACGCAAAGAGGCTGCCCTGTATCTGCCGGCGCCGTACTTAGTCAAAGTGTTCGGCGCGAAGCATCCGGGGGCGCTTGGCTGGAACGCTCATACGTCAACGATTACCGTGAACTCGCTTAAATACAACGTATTGTCCGTATCCGGCGAGGTAAAGCAGAACGGGACGCTTATCTCAATAGTGTCGGCCGATTCGTTATCGTACGAGTGTACCTATTATCATCCGAACGTAGCGATAAATTTCGACGGCGGCAAGCTCGATCCGAAGGCTGTGAAGCGCGGTTTGCGTGCCGGTGTCGTCGACTCCGCGTTTACGCTGCAGTACGGCGAGTCGGCGCAGGTGTCGTTTATTCTGAATCAGGCCGTGGAGCCGCCCTACATAGAGTATAACGCGAAGACCCGCACGCTCATGATTTCGCTCAAGCCCAGGATTGAACAGAAAAAGCCCAAGCCCGCGGCTTCCCAGGTGCCGCTCGACGCTTCGCTAATCCGCACGGTCGTTTTGGATCCGGGGCACGGCGGCAAGGATCCGGGGGCCGTAGGGCCTACCGGCGTCAAGGAGAAGGATGTGGTGCTCGGGATTGGGCTTGAGCTGCGGACTATGCTTGAGAAAGCGGGGTTCAAGGTATTTATGACGCGCGATAAGGACGTTTTCATACCGCTTGGGGACAGGACGAAGTTTGCGAATGAGAAAAAGGCGGATCTCTTCGTGAGCATCCACGCCGACGCGGTGGGCGGGGACAGCAAGAAACGCTCCGCGGCGCGCGGCTACAAGGTTTATTTCCTCTCGCAGGCCAAGAACGAGGAGGACAAGATGGTGGCGATGCGCGAAAACGCCGTGATAGAGCTTGAGGACAAGGACAAGCGGACCAACTACGACGCGTTGCAGGACGTTCTGATAAGCATTGCCGGCGCTGAGTATCTGCGGGAGAGCCAGGAACTTGGCATATTCATCGAGCAGTCGCTTATGACGAACGTCAAGCAGATACCGCGGTTGCAGCTCGGCGTCGGCCAGGCCAACTTTTGGGTGCTCAACGGCGCCTATATGCCCTCGGTGCTCATAGAGGTGGGCTTCATATCGAATACGGAGGAGGAGAAGTTACTCTCCGACAAGCGGACGCAGTTTCAGCAGGCGGCGGCGCTCTCCGAGGCCATTGTGAAGTTCAAGCAGCAGTTCGAGGGGGGGCAGTAGTGGGTGATTCGCGGCCTATAGGTGTTTTCGATTCGGGGCTTGGCGGCCTCACGGTGGCTAAGGAGATATTCCGCCTGATGCCCCGCGAGCGGATAATTTACCTGGGCGACACGGCGCGCGTGCCCTACGGCGGCAAGTCGGAGGAGACTATCCGCCGCTTCGGCCTGCAGGACGCCCGGACGCTTTTGGACCTCGACGTCAAGATGCTGGTCGTCGCGTGCAACACTGTATCGTCGGTGGCGATAGATTATTTGGAGCGGCACATCAAGGAAGTTCCGGTGATAGGCGTGGTGCTGCCCGGGGCGCGGGCGGCTGCCACGCGCAGCGCCGAGAAGCGGGTTGGGGTCATCGGTACCGCGGCGACGGTGAGGTCGGGGGCCTACGCCAAGGCAATCAACAGCATCGACCCCGGCATAAAGGTCTACGGAAAGCCGTGCCCGCTGTTCGTGCCGCTGGTCGAGGAAGGGCTCATAGACAGCGACATCACGCGGCTCGTCGTGCAGCACTACCTCTACGAGATGGTGGATTTGGGAATTGACAGCCTGATATTGGGCTGTACCCACTATCCGATATTAATGGAGGTGATACAGAGCACCGTCGGGAACCGCATACAGCTGGTAGACAGCGCGTTGTGGACGGCGAAAGAGGCGCAACACATCATGAGGGCGCTGGGGACGGAGTATCCGGCGGCGCAGGAACAACAGGCCCCGGCTAAACGGGCGGAACAATTCACGGTAGAGGCATCAGAGGGCTTCGCCGCGAGCCGATTCTTAGTCTCCGACGTAACGCCGAACTTCGAGTCGGTAGCCGAGACGCTGCTGGGGGCGGGGTTGCCCGGCATAGAGAAGGTTTCGGTGGAGGAGTTGGAGGAAAAGGAGGCGTGATGTTGACACCATGTACGGGCGGATATTATATTTTGAGAAAAATTGCGGTTCGGGTAATATTTTGATTTTTAAGACTTAAAAAAAAGGAAAAACCGATATGTCAGGCCATTCCAAGTGGGCTACAATTAAGCGGGCGAAAGGCAAGGCTGACGCCGCTCGCGGTAAGCTGTTCAACAGGCTGATACGGGAGATTACCATAGCGGCCCGTATAGGCGGGGGGGACATTTCGGCGAACCCGCGTCTGCGTACCGCCGTTTCAGCGGCGCGGGCGGCCAATATGCCGGGCAAAAACGTCGATTCGGCAATCCAGAAGGGCACCGGGCAGCTCGACGGCGTGAACTACGAGGAGATAACTTTCGAGGGCTACGGGCCGGGCGGCGTGGCTTTCCTGATAGAGGCCGTGACCGACAACCGCAACCGCACGGTGGCGGAGGTGCGCCACCTGCTGACCAAGTACGGCGGCAACCTCGGCCAGACCAACTCCGTCGCGAGGATGTTCAAGTCCAAAGGCTTCATAACGGTTGCGAAGGAGGACGTGGACGAGGACAAGCTCATGGAACTGGCGCTCGATGCCGGCGCCGACGATATGTCCGCGGAGGGCGAAGAGTACGAGGTCACCACGACGGTGGACGCCTTTGACGCTGTGCGCGAGGCGATAGTGGCCGCCAAAATCGAGCCGACGTCGGCGGAGATTACGAAGGTGGTAGACAACCCCGTGAACTTGGACGCCGGCGCCGCGGTCAAGGTGATGAAGCTGGTGGACGCCTTAGACGAGCTTGACGACACCCAACACGTCTACGCGGGGTTTGACGTAAGCGACGAAGAAGCGGCTAAAATGGACTAAGATTGCAGGATTATAAGAGTTTATCAGGATTAGGCTTCGACTCCGCTCAACCGTAGGATAAGGGGGAAACGGTCATAGAGCGCAGTCGAAAGGGCCGAAGCCGGAATGAGTAACGGACATTATGGTAATAATGGGCATCGACCCCGGCACCGCCGTCACCGGATACGGCGTGATTCGCGTCTCCGGCAACTCCGTCGCCTGGGTCGGCTACGGGGTGATAGTTACCGATACGGCTGAACCGTTAAGTCAACGTTTGTTAACGATTTACGGCGGTCTGTCCGAAAAAATGAATGAGTACTCCCCCGACCGCGTGGCCGTGGAGGAGGCGTTTTACGGCAAGAACGTCCATACTGCGCTGGTTCTCGGCCATGCCCGCGGCGTGGCGATGCTGGCGGCGGCGCAGCGGGAGCGCGGGGTGTTTGAGTACAGCCCGCGCGAAATCAAAAAATCGGTAACCGGCAACGGCAACGCCTCTAAGGAGCAGGTGGAGTACATGGTAAAGACGCTGTTGCGCCCAAACGGCGGCAAGATGCGGCAGGACGCTTACGACGCGCTGGCCGTGGCGATGTGCGATTTTTACAATATGGGGCGCACGGCGTTAATCAGGCAAAAGGATAAATAATGATAGATTACATACGCGGCGCTCTTACCGATAAGGAGATATCGCATATCGCCATTGAGACTGCCGGGGTGGGGTACTCCGTGTCCATACCACTGTCCACGTATGAACAGCTTCCCGAACCGGGCAAGGAAGTCAAGATATACATTCACTACTATGTACGCGATGATGATGTGAAACTGTACGGATTCGCGTCGAAGGCTGACAGGGAAATCTTTCGCCACCTGATTACCGTAAATTCCGTGGGCCCGAAAGTGGCGATGAGCATAATGTCGGGCGTGTCAATAGAAAACCTGGTGATGTACGTCAATGCCGGTGATACGGCGGGGCTGAAGAAGATACCGGGCGTGGGGGCAAAAACGGCGGAGCGGATTATTGTAGAGCTTAAAGGCAAACTTGGAATGTACTCGTCAACGGCGTCGGGAGCAATGACAAAGCGCCCGATAGCCAAAGGCCGTAAAGAGGAAGCGTACGCGGCGATGCTGTCGTTGGGATATAATGATAAACAGGTAGCAAAGGCGATAGAACGCGTATCACAGGAAATCAACGAAAGCGCGCCCGTCGAAGAGTGGATAAAGACGGCACTGCAAGTTATATAATTTAGATGAATTTGATTTTATTATGGAAAATAATGAAAATAATAGAATAATATCCGCCGACAAATCCGGTCCCGACGACGACCAGTTCGACAACGCTCTGCGCCCGTTGAGTTTTTCCGACTTCATCGGCCAGGAGGCTATAAAGGAGAATTTGCGGATATTCGTTGAGGCGGCCAGGAAGCGCGGAGAGGCGCTCGACCACGTGCTCTTCTGCGGCCCGCCGGGGCTTGGAAAGACGACGCTGTCGCGAATCCTGGCAAATGAGCTTGGCGTATCTATACAGACCACGTCGGGGCCCGTCCTGGAAAAAAAAGGCGACCTTGCCGGCAGCCTGACGAACTTGACGGAGCGGGAGATACTGTTTATAGACGAGATACACCGCCTCAACCGCGTGGTGGAGGAGTCTCTCTATCCGGCGATGGAGGACTTTGTCTTTGACATAACGATAGGCGACGGTCCGGCGGCGCGGTCCATACGCCTCAACCTGAAGCCGTTCACGCTGGTCGGCGCGACGACCCGTGCGGGGATGCTGACCTCGCCCATGCACGCGCGCTTCGGTTACGTCTGCCGCCTTGCCTACTACACGCCGGAGGAGTTAAAGCGGGTGATAGCGCGGTCGGCGTCTATTCTCGGCGTTGAGTGTGCGAGTGAGGCCGCGTTTGAGTTGGGCAAAAGGGCGCGGGGTACGCCGCGTATCGCGAACAGGCTTTTGCGGCGGTGCAGGGATGTGGCGGAGGTTAGGGGCGACGGGACGATTACGGTCGAGACAGTCAATAAAACGCTGTCGCTTCTTGGCGTAGATTCCAGCGGGTTGGACGAGATGGACAGGAATATCCTGCTGTCGATAATAGAACACTACGGCGGCGGCCCCGTGGGTTTGGGCACAGTGGCCGTGGTGGTGGGGGAGGAGCCGGACACGATAGAGGAGGTGTACGAGCCGTTTCTCATACAGTCGGGCTTTCTGAAGCGCACGCAGCGCGGGCGGGAGGTGACGGCGAAGACGTACAGGTATTTCAATAAGGTTCCGCCGACGGGGCGGGCTTCGGATTTGTTTGATGTTGAGTGACACATTGAGAAAAGGGCGGTATTTATGAACATGGTGGAGACGGGAAAGTTCTTGGTCACCGCGGGCACGGTGATAATTATAATAGGGGCGCTGGCGATGCTCTCCGACAAGATACCGCTGGGGCGGCTTCCGGGCGACTTCCATATCGGCGGCGGGCGCTTCCGCGTCTACATCCCTGTCGCCACGATGGTACTGCTCAGCGTGGTGTTGACGATAGTCTTTAATTTTTTCACGCGCAAGTAAGGATTAGCGGGAATATGAAAGATAAAAGAATATCTGAATTGGAATCAGCGGGATTATAAGAATTACAGGATTAAAAATATCTATCACTTATTACCATATTAAATCAAAGATACGATTATGACGACAGACATCAGTACCGCCAATGACGCCCAAACGGCGAAGGAGCTTGCCGACGCCGTTTCCGCTATTAAGTCGGAGATAGCTCGGCGCGTCGTGGGTCAGACCGGGGTCGTGGACGACCTTTTGGCTTGTTTCCTCGCCGGCGGGCACTGCCTGCTCACCGGCGTGCCGGGGCTTGCGAAGACTATGCTTGTGCAGAGCCTTGCCCGTTGCCTCGACCTTGGGTTCAACCGGATACAGTTCACCCCCGACCTTATGCCCTCCGACATTACCGGTTCCGAGATACTGATGGAGGACCGCGCCAGCGGGCGGCGCGAGTTCCGCTTTGTGCAGGGGCCCATATTCGCCAACATCGTGCTCGCCGACGAGATAAACCGCACGCCGCCCAAGACGCAGTCGGCGCTTTTGCAGGCGATGCAGGAACAGGAGGTCACCTCCTCCGGGGTAACGCACTCGCTGCCGCGCCCCTTTTGGGTGCTGGCCACGCAGAACCCCATAGAACAGGAGGGCACCTACCCGTTGCCGGAGGCGCAGCAGGACAGGTTCATGTTCTCCATAGAGGTCGGCTACCCCGACATGGACTCCGAGCTTTTAATTGCCCGCGACGCCGCCGATTACCGGAATGTAGAGTTGCGAGCCGTGGTGTCAAAGGAGCGGATAACGGCCTTCCGGGAGCTTACGAGGCGCGTCCCCGCCGCGGATTCGGTGGTCGCGGCGGCGGTGCGGCTGGCGCGGGCTACCCGGCCGGCGGAGAAGGAGTGTCCTGAGGATGTGAAGAAGTATCTGACGTGGGGGGCGGGCCCACGGGCGTCGCAGTTCTTGGTTTTGGCGGCGCGGGCTTTCGCGCTTTTAGACGGGCGGCCGGCGCCGGACGTCAAGGACGTGTACAGGGCGGCTTACCCGGTGTTGCGGCATCGGTTGGTGCTGTCGTTTCATGGGGATGTGGAGGGAGTGGGGGTCAACGATGTTATCGGGCGTTTGGTGAAGTAGGGGCGGTCGGAGGCCCGCCCCCTGTAATCCGACATCTACGGCGTCGCCAGCTGTTCGCCCCTTTTTAATAAAATTTCCGAGAATGCCGCCGGATTTCTCCGTACTCTGTCTATGCAGGCCGCGCCGCATACGTGTATCCTGCCGCCGCTGCAGTCTACGTACAGGTTGTTTTTGAGGCGTACGCTGGAACATACCGGACAGCTCTTTTGGGGGCCGGAGAAGGCCGACGAGAAAGACGGGCCGGAGCGCTTGCCGCGCGCGGAGCGTTCCTTTCTCTCACCGGATTGCTTCTCCGCGGTTTTTTTCTTCGCGCCCTCGTCGCCCACGGCGTCTTCCGAGGACGAGGATGTTTCGCCGGAGCCGCTCTCGCCGCCCGCGGAGTATGGGCCTATGTCGTAAGACTCAAACCCCGGATACTCCGAAGACGAGTCTTGGGCGACCGCGAACGTGAAAGCGGCCGCGCAGGCTAAGGCTATGGGCGCTACGGATATTTTCGGCATTTTTGGCTCCTTTCGGGTGGTACGACGCTCCGGTGTCCATATCATTACATATAATATAATATACGCTTAAAATATTTAAAAATCTTTAATGACGCAAAGATTTTGAATTTGAATTTGACTTTATACTATATTATACTTCACGTTTTGCCCTGTATGTTTGGAGGAGAAGAATAAAATGAAAGTGGTGATTCTGGCCGGCGGCCTCGGCACCCGCCTCTCCGAGGAGACCAAGTTGTTGCCCAAGCCCATGGTCGAGATAGGCGGGAAGCCTGTCTTGTGGCACATCATGAAGATTTACTCATATTTCGGATTCAGCGAGTTCGTGATACTCACCGGTTACAAGTCGCATATTATCAAGGACTTCTTTATAAACTACTACGCCCGCTACTCCGACGTTACGATAGATATGGCGAATAACGCGGTGGAGTACCACAGCGTCAGGGCGGAGCCCTGGCGGGTGACGGTGCTCTACACCGGCGAACAGACCATGACCGGCGGGCGGTTATTGCGGGCGCGTGAGTTCTTGGGCGGCGAGAGGTTCCTCCTCACCTACGGCGACGGCGTGAGCGACGTGGACATTCCCGCGGTCGTAAGTTCCCACGAAGCCGCCGGCAAGCTCGTCACTATCACCGTCGTTAAGCCCGCGGAGCGCTTTGGCACCGTAGCCGTAGGCGGCGACGGCGTAGTAAGCGCGTTTCGCGAAAAACCCGACAACGGCGGCGTTTTGATAAGCGGCGGATTCTTCGTCATGGAACCGGGCGTCTTTGACTACCTGACCGGCGGCGACGAAACGGTGCTTGAACACGAGCCTTTCGAGCGCCTGGCGGACGACGGGCAGATGAACGCCTACAAGCACGTCGGTTTTTGGCATCCGATGGACACCCTGCACGACAAAAATATGCTGACGGATATGTGGACAAGCGCCAGAGCTCCCTGGGCGCGCTGGGAGAAGAGGCTATGATAGATTTCTACAACGGCAAACGGGTGTTTGTCACCGGGCACACGGGCTTCAAAGGGGCATGGCTGTGCCGTCTCCTCGCGAGGGCCGGGGCGAGGGTGACCGGTTACGCCCTTGAGCCGCCTACGAATCCGTCGCTCTTTGAACAGGTGGGTATCGCGGACGGACTCCGCCGCCACGCTATCGGCGACGTCGGAGATTTTGATATGCTCCGGCACGATGTTATGGGCGACGCGGCGCCGCAGATAGTCATCCATCTCGCCGCCCAACCGCTCGTGCGCGCCTCATACCGCGACCCGCGCAAAACGTACGAGACCAACGTCATGGGAACGGTCAACGTGCTCGAGGCCGTCAGGGACATCGGCACCGTCAGGTCGTTCGTAAACGTTACCACCGACAAGGTCTACGAGAACAGGGAGTGGTTCTGGGGTTATCGGGAGGATGAAAACCTTTGCGGCGGCGACCCCTACTCAAACAGCAAATCCTGCAGCGAACTCGTCACGCACAGCTACCGCAAATCGTTCTTCAGGAGTACGGACGACGAATGCCTGACCGCGATTTCCACCGCCCGTTCCGGCAACGTGATAGGCGGCGGCGACTACGCTCAGGAGAGAATCATCCCGGATTGCGTAAGGGCCGCGACGGCGGCGAAGGAGACCGTCATAAGAAACCCGCATTCAACAAGGCCCTATCAGCACGTTTTGGAGTGCCTGTACGGATATCTGTTGCTGGCAAAGACGCAGTACGAGGACCCGGACATAGAGGGAGCGTACAACTTCGGCCCTAACGATGAAAGCTGCGTGACGAACTGGGAGCTGGCCACCCTGTTCTGCAACGCCTACGGCCACGGCGCGTCGTGGCGCGCCGGCGAGAGCGGAGGTCCGTGCGAAGCCAATTTCCTGAAGTTAGACAGCTCAAAGTCAAAAACAATACTGGGTTGGAAGCCGCGCTGGGGCATCAAGACCGCGGTGGAAAAGGTCGTGGAGTTCGCGAAGGCAAACAGCGACGAAGCAAGGGCAGGGTGTGTGGACAGGCAGATCGACGAGTACCTTGAAGCGGCGGAGGAGGATTTACGATAATAAAGCAACTCCTCTCGTTCTCTTACGGCGGCGTGTGCATGGCCGCGATATCTTTCCTCTCCACACCCATAATTACGTTGCTTGTTCTTCCGGAGGAGTTCGGGAAGGCCTCCGTTTTTGCCATTGCGTTGAATATTGCCTTCCAAGCCTGTCTGTTAGGCGTTGACGAGAGCTTCTCCAGGATGTTCTTCGAGAAGAAGAGCGGCGGCGAGAGGGCGGCGCTCGCTCGGCGGTGCCTCGCCTTGGCGCTAACCGCCACAATATCGGCGATATGTTGTTTTCTGCCCTTCTCGCGACGCATATCGGTGGCGCTCTTCGGCTCTGATGATACTGCGGCCGTGCCGCTCTTAGCCCTGTGCCTGGTTCTATCTGTGCTGCACAGCTTCGCGACGGCTGTGGTAAAGATGCACAAGAGGGGACACCTCCTCTCTACGACGCAAATAGCCTACGCGTTGGTCAACGTCGCGGTAACGGTAGTATACGCGTTGTACGTGTCGCCCACGTTTCACGCCATAGTTTGCGGGACGGCGGCCTCACTGTTTGTATGCGCCGTAGCCTCTTTTCTATTCGAGACGCGCTTCTGGGCGCAAGCGCCGCGAGGCGCCCGTTTTGATATGGCCGAGGCGGCGGGGCTGTTGCGCTACGGTTTGCCGCTCGTACCGGCGTTCATCATCGCCTCTCTGTTTCAGGGGATGGATAAGATAGCGCTGCGCGCCTACGCATCTTTCGAGGAGGTAGGCCTCTACGCCGCCGCGAGCAAGTTCGCTTTTGTCCTCTCGTTAATGCAGTTCGGTTTTTGCCTCTTCTGGCGGCCCACCTCCCTTGAGCGATATGAGGCCGACCGTAAAGACGTCCGCTTTTTCGAAAAAATATTCGAATACGCGGCCGTGGCCGTGTTGATATCCGCGGGCCTGTTGCTGCTCTTGAAGGATGTCGTCATATACCTGTTGGCGCCCGCTTACAGGAGTTCCGTGATGATAATGCCGTTTTTGCTGTTCGTGCCGCTCATGGGCCTGCTGAGCGAGATTACGGGGTCGGGCATCAGGTTCAAAAAACGCACCGCCCTCTACGTAATTGCGGCGGCGGTAGGCGTTGCGGTTAACTTTGCGGGAAACTACTGTCTTATTCCCATATTAGGCGCCCGCGGCGCGGCGCTCTCCACTGGGGCGGCGTACATAATATATTTTATCGTACAAACGCGGATGGCGGGCCGCCTCTTTGAGGCGCGATACCGTATATACGGGACGATACCGGCGTTTCTGACGATAACGCTCTTTATGGCGCTGAATACCTTTTACGCCGTGCCGTGGTGGTGCAACGCGGCGCCTGTCGCGGTCGTCGCGTTGATACACAAAAGACTGGTAGCGGATATGGCGCGGGCCGGATTGCGGGAGTTTCGCAAATGATTCCTAAGACAATACACTACTGCTGGTTATCAAAAGACCCTATCCCGGAAAAAATGAGGCGGTGCATGGATTCTTGGAAAGAGAAGCTGCAAGGCTATGAATTTATGTTATGGAACTTTGACCGGTTTGATATAAACGGCTCAATTTGGGTAAAACAGGCGTTTGAAGCCAAAAAATACGCGTTCGCCGCCGATTTCATCAGGCTGTACGCGGTTTATCACCATGGCGGCATATATCTTGATATGGATATGGAAATAGTTAAGCCCTTTGACGATCTGCTGGACGCGGAGTATTTTATGGGATATGAGAGCGACTTCAGCCGGTTTATAGAAGCCGGTTGTTTCGGGGCAGAAAAGCATTCGCCGATAATCGAAAATTGCCTGAATTACTACGATAACCGCGAATTTATCACGTCGAACGGCCGTTATGATACGCTGATACTTCCGAGGATAATGAGGGAAGCGTGCGATAAAAACGTGACGGGTTTACACTTCTATCCGCACGATTATTTTACCGCCAAGAGCTTTAAAACCGGAAAGGTTAACATAACGGGGAATACGTATTGCGTCCACCACTTCGCGAGCGGATGGTTGCCGCCGGCTCTCTCCGCGGCTTACAAAATAAGAAGAAAGATATTTTCATTGGTCGGCGACGGCATTGTATTTAAGGCCGTCGATTTTGGCGACTCCCTTTTGGCGAAGGTCTACAGGTTTCTTCGCCGAATCAAAATCTAAGCCTGTTTCGAGCCCCGGCGCCCGATATTGACGCCGATACTTTCCATATATTATATTATGACGGTTATCGGGGTAACTTTATCCGACGGAAGTCAGGCAGGTGACGGCGGAAATCCGCGGCTTTTTGCGTCCGGCGCCGTCCATAATGTATATTTGTTATATTATTAATTATACTATATATTATTTATTACGCTGTCCCAAAACATCAACCCAAATAATATATAGGGGGCGATATGATACCGCCAAAAACTAAAAATACTGTTAACGCCGTAAAAAAGGTTACGAAAAAAGTTACAAAGGCCGCGAAAAAAAACGCGAAGAAAATCATAAAAAAGGCCGCCGAACGAGAGTTAGTCTCGTTTGATTTCGCCGTAAAGTATTTGCTTCGCGGGAAGAGCGACTATGTGGTTCTAAGCGGCTTCCTCTCCGAGCTTATGGGCAAAAAGATTGAGGTTACGGGTATTTTGGAAAGCGAATCCAACAAAGCCGACATTAACGACAAAACCACCCGCGTAGATTTGAAGGCGCAAATCAGCAACGGTGAACTCGCGGTATTTGAAATTCAGTTCCTGCGTGAGTTTGATTTCTTCGGCAAAGTCCTTTCCGGCGTCAGCCACGCGGTGACAGAGCAGGTTAAAATCGGCGGAGTGTACAATATTAAGAAAGTCTACTCAATAAATATCGCGTATTTTGACTTTAATGTTAAACGCGAATACCTGTTCACCGGCAAGTTTAACGGCTTTCACGGCGTCCACTATAAAGACGAATTAATCTCGTTCGCCCAGGCCCGTACCCCGAAATCCAAAAAGCTGTTTGACATTCACCCCGAATATTACCTGATTTTACCGAGGATGTTCGATGAAAAGTTGCGTAACCGGTTCGACGAATGGGTTTACATCCTGAAAAACTCCGCAGCCCGCGATGATTTTAAAGCCGCCGGCATAAAGGAAGCTAAAACAAAATTAGACTATCTGCGTATGCCGCCTGAGAAGAAGAAGGAGTACGAAAGATATATGGAAAACGTGAGAAGCGCCACCAGCGCGATACTCACGGCGGAAGGGGAAGGCATACAGAAAGGCCTGCGGAAAGGTCTGCGGGAAGGACGGCAGGAAGGCTTGCGGGAAGGACGGCAGAAAGGCCTGCGGGATGGTCTGCGGGAAGGAATGCGGAGAGGTAAAACGTTGGAACGTACCGGTAATATCAAGAATATGCACGAGGTGGGCGTCCCTGTCGCGCAAATCGCGAAAGGTTTCAAACTTACAGAAAAGGAGGTCGGGCATATTCTATGCCTGCCGCCCGCGAAAAATCGAGCGCCGAGGAAAAACGCTAAGAAAGCAAACTTAGTATTTACGGCCAAAACCCGCGAATAGGCCCTAACCCACCGATAATATGGACGGAATCTCCGCTATGGCGATTATAGACGTGACGAACCTCAGCCGTTCATTCGGGAAGAGCCGTATCCTCAAGGATGTGTCTTTGCGGGTCGACGAGGGGAGCGTTTACGGGCTGGCGGGGCTAAACGGCGCCGGGAAGACCACGTTGATACGGGTGCTTCTTGGGTTGATACGGCGCTCCGGCGGGGGCGTCTCGGTGTGCGGGTTTGACCCGTGGCGGCATGAGCCGGCGTTTTATCGGATGGTTGGGGTTGCATTGGAGAGCGACGGGTTTTACGGGAACTTGGGGGTGAGGGACAATTTGCGGTTCTTCGCGGAGGCCAAGGGGATTCCGTGGGGGGACGCGGAGCGCTATTTCGGCGAGTATTGGGGGGGGACGGATATTTATGAGTCAAAACGCAAGGTTAAGTACCTGTCGCGGGGGCAGCGGGTGCGGTGCGGGTTGGCAAGGGCGTTTTTGGGTTGGCCGAAGGTTTATTTTCTCGACGAACCCACCGTAAGCCTCGATTTTAGGGCGTATGAGCATTTCAAGGCAATGGTGCTGGAGGCGAAGTCGCGTGGCACGGCGGTGCTTATCAGTTCGCACCAGTTGGGGGTTATCGACGACCTCTGCGACCGGGCCGGGTTGCTCGCCGGCGGGCGCGTGGAGGAGGTGGAGCGGCCGGGCGGCACGGCGTTTTCGGAGGCGATAATCTCCAAATACGGTGGTATCTAGCCGCTTGCCTGAAACATACACGATTTCGACGCTTTTTTATTGAGATAATATCCGAGTATGGTGATATGGGGACTGGCGCTCCGCAATGACACGGGTAAGGAGGGTGGCGCATGGCCGGGATGTTGACCGTCGTCCGCAAAGAGTTGAAGTGCTTTGGCGGGGATAAAGGGCAGTTTATTATTTACGCGCTTATGTCGGCGCTGTGGAGTTTGGCGCTGTTTAGCGGCGGTTTTAACGGCGATGCCGCCGGCGGGCGCTTTTGGTGCGTCTTTTTCGCGGTGATAGTCGCCTCCGGTTTTTCGGGGACGGTTTTCATCTCGGAGCGGGTAACGGGGACGCTTGAAATACTGATAACGTCCGGCATATCGCGGGACGCCGTGCTCTTCGGGAAGATGGTTTTCGCGGTGGGTATGTCTATGGCGGTGGGTTTGCTCTGTGCCGTCTTTGCGTTAATATGGGGGTTCGCGCTCGGCGCGGGGGCGTCTGTACGGTTGGGAATTAACGACGCCGCGCTTTACGCGTCGACGGTTTTCCTCAACGCGGCCGTGAGCGCCTGTTTGTCGGTTCGTATGGGTAATCCGCGTTTTCTGCATTTCATAAACCTGTTTATGACGGCCGCGCTTCTGGCGGCGTACATCGCGGTCTCGTTCCTGTTTGCGGCGTCATGGCCGTTTTTGGCGGCGGGGTTCCTGCTGCTCGGCACGCTGTTCACGTTTTTGGCGCGGAGGGAGTTTGCAGGGGAGCGGATTACGCGGCCCGTTATATTTTGATTTTTACGCGGGCAATGATATATATTTATCCCCACAGTATAATATGTATTTTAGATATTATTAAGGTAAAAAGGATGTTTTCGGAAAAATGACGTCGGACATAACCAAAAAAAAGTCGCGCATCCCCTTTTCTGGTATGTTTGGGACGCGGAGGGTGTTTGTAGCCTACATTATCTGCTGGTCTATAACGGTGGCAACCATGGTGGCCAGCATCGTCTCGTCGCTCGCGCCGCCGGCCAACTCTACCGAGAAGATGATTGAGCACATCGCCCTCTGCGTGGTGGCTATTGTGTTTATGCACATACCCGTGCGCATGTACACGAAGATGGATTTCCACATTCCGCCGTTCATCCAGATAATCATAGCGTTTTTTATAGTGGCGCACTTCGTTTTGGGCGAGGTTTACCGGTTCTACGACTATGTCTTTTTTTTCGACAAGGTGCTGCACGTAACCGCCGGCACCGTTATGACCATGTGCGGTTTCTCCATAGTATACGGGTACAGCAAGAGCGAAAGCGGCGCGGTCAGGCTGTCGCCCTTCTTTTTCGCCATGTTTTCGTTCTGCTTCGCCGTCACCCTGATGACGCTTTGGGAGATATTCGAGTACTCCGTTGACCGCTTTTTGGGGTACAATATGCAACGATGGAAAGACGGGTGGCTGGAGGGGTCGGAGGAGGTTGTGGGGGGGGTTACGTATATGAAGACGGTCTATTATCAGGGCGCCGGGCTCAAAGACACGATGACCGACATCATCGCCGGAACCGTGAGCGCGGCCGTAATCTCCGTTATAGGCGGCCTGTGGTTCAAGAAGAATCAAAATTTTTCAAAGTATCTGCTAATAAGGAAGAAAAACGGTCGACACAAGTAATTATTGATTCTGTTGCATTCCGGCGAAAAATCAATTAAATTATATATATATGTTGCGGTATACGGTTGGAACGGGGCATAGCGGCCGTAAGGGTTGCGTTTACCGTAAAAACGAACACTGGCTCGGATTGGAGACAAAAATGGCGTCAAAAGTGGAGGACCTCACAATCGCGTATGAAGAAGAGGGCGTTTTGGTCGTCAAGGAGCTGGATAAAGTAATCCTCTCCAAAGGAGCGTGGGCGACGGTATTGTACCGCTACCGGCAGTGGGAGAAGGCTAAGGAAGGGTATGGCCAGGATCGTTACTCCATACGGCGCTACCGCAAGATGGACGATGAGTACCGGCAGCAGAACAAGTTCAACATTTCAAGCCGCGACCAGGCGCTTAAAATCATAGAGGCGCTGCGGAAGTGGATAGATTTGGAGGGGGCCTCCGGCGCCGGTTCTTCCGAGGACGACGAGGGGTGAGGGCGCTGTTCGCAAATAATCCATAGATACGCGCGTATTGATATTCGGTTAGCGTGGATTTTTAGGCTGTCGCGATTAAAAACCTGAAACCGCAGTAATTTTTCACGGAGGTGTGGCTATGATGTGCCGTGTCAAAAAATCAGCAGTATTGGCTTTGGCCGCCGTCGGGATTGTTTTTGCGCAAAGCGCCCCGAGCGTCCAGCAGTGGCAGAATCTTTACCCCGCCTACAGCGGGCTTGTCTTTGACGGCGACAAGTTTGTCGCGGTGAGCGGCGACGGGCTTATAAGGACGACGGTGGACGGGGAGGCGTGGCAGAACTCCTATATTCACGACGACGAGGGGAAATCGAGGCGTATTTACGCGGTGGCCTGCGGCGGGGGGCGTTTTTTGGCCATGCAGAACAGTTCAAGGTATCTGTATTCGGGGGAAGGCGTCGGCTGGGCGGCCGCTCCGGCGGCCCTGTCCCCTAACATTGCGTGGAAGTATATTGTGTATGGAGTCGGGTCTTTCGGATGGGAATTTGTTGCCGTTGACGCGGCGGGCGGTACGGCGAGGTATGATGAAGATGATTGGGACATAGTTTCCGCCAATGTCTCCTCCCTCTCCCACGCCGCTTATGGCGGCGGCAAGTTTGTGGTGGCCGGGGACGGCATAAAGTGGTCGGGAGACGCTCGCGGCTGGGGGGGCACCTCTGGCGCTTCGTCGGCGCAGATAGCCGTGGTGGCTTTCGGCGACGGTAAGTTTGTGGCTTTATCCAAAGACGGCAATAACGCGTACACATCGGAAGACGCCCAAAATTGGACAAGCGTACGGGTAAGCGGCGCGTCGGCGGATATGGCCGACATGGTCTTCGGCGGCGGCAAGTTCGTGGCGGTGGGGAAGGCCGGCAATGGTTGTTTTTCGAGTAATGGAACCTCGTGGACGTCGTTCACCTTGAATCTGAACGACGACTTCACGGCGGTAAAGTACGGTACCGCGGCTTTCCTGGCGCTTGGGGCGAAAGGCTCCGTCTACAAATCTCAAAACGGCGAAACGTGGAGTCCGTTGTACGGAAACAGCGTTACATGGTACAGGCAAATCGCATACGGGAACAATAAGTATGTGGCTGTCGGCGACTCCGGTGTTTCGGTGTCGTCGGACGGAATAAAGTGGGAGAGGAAGAATAGCGCGAAGAATCTGACGGGTGTGGCGTTCGGCGCAAATAAATTTGTGGCTGTGAGTGATAACGGAACCATAACTTTCTCCGACGCGGCCGGGGAAACATGGACCGACCGCAATGTCGGGGACGCGGCCTTCACGTCGGTCGCGTTTGGCGGCACGACTTTCATCGCCGGCGGGAGGACATCCGGGGCGGTGGCGCAAAGCAAGGTCGTCGTCCATACGTCGACCGATGGAGATATTTGGAGCGGTTATGACGCGACCGAATTGACCGGATGGGCGACGCAGGGCGAGTACATCGTGTCGTTGTGCTCCGCCGGCGACAGGTTTATCGCCGCCGTCGGCGGCGCCACAAAGGAGCTGAAGGAATGCGGTACTACCGGCTCGAATGTCGGCAAATACTGGTCAAGTGTGCCGGGTTTGCCCGACGCCGCGGAGGGGTATTCCATGATTTCCGCGGTATACGCGGACAACAAATTTGTTGTGCTTGGCACCAACAGGAATGGCGGAGCGATGGTAATAAACTCCGCCGACGCTACGGGTTGGACACCGATACCGATTCCGAATATAAATGGGGTGCGGGCGGCCACATACGCCATGGGCTACTACATTGCCGCAGGGGATTCGGGTAACATCTACGCCCATATAAACGGGGCGTGGATTCAGCAGGGCAAGGGGACGACTAACAGGAATTTGTCTACGGTATATGCCGGGAACAACGCTATCATCGCGGCGGGAGCGGGCGGTGTGATACTCCACTCTACCGCCGAGCCTACGCCGGTACGGTACACGTCGACGCCCCGTCCCGCGTCGTCGTCTAAGGGCGGTGTGATGAGTTTGAGCCGCTTTGGGCGGGCGTCCGCCGTAACGCTGTCGTTCACGCCGAACAGTAGCGGCGCCATCGCGGTCTATTCGCTGAGCGGTCGGCAGCTTTATAAGGCGCGCCTCGGCGCGGGCGAAAGAATCGCGCTATTGCCGGAGCGGGTGTCGTCAAACGGCAGCGTAATCGTCAGGTACTCCGGCGACGGGAGGATTGTCAGCCGGAGGTTACAGTTTGTCAGGTAGAATCATGCGGGGGGCGGCCCCGTGCGGCCGCCCTTTTTTTGAGCCTCCGAAAAAATTTCCACATACCTTGTTGCCCTGTTATATTTTTATGGCATGAAAAAGATAACCGTCCATATCTTGAATGTCTTAGCGTTCCTCATAGCGGCCTCCAATACCGCCGCGGTGTCTATAGATACCGGCAAAACCGTCAGTCAGGTCATTTCGCCCAAATTGATTGACGCAAGTAACACAGCGGCAGCCGTCAAGAAGGCATATATTATTCCCGTCGTCGGCACCGTCGACCATGGTATGGCGGCGTTTGTGGGGCGCTGCTTGCGGGCGGCCTCCAGGGAGGCGGGGGTCGTCGTTGTCCTCGACATTGATACCTACGGCGGGCAGGTTGACGCGGCGTTCGACATTGTTGACAGCATTGCCGCCTGTTCCGCGCCGACGGTGGCTTTTGTGCGCTCCAAGGCAATCTCCGCCGGCGCGCTCATAGCGCTCTCGGCGGACAAAATGGCAATGCGCCCGGGCGCCGCGATAGGCGACGTGGCCCCGCTCATCAATACGAGCGAGGGGCCGAAGATGCTGGGCGAGAAGCACCAGTCGCCCATCCGGGCGAAGTTTCGGGCAATGGCGGACCGGAACGGCTATCCGGCGGCGCTGACCGAGGCGATGGTGACCGAGGAGATAGCGGTCTTTGAGGTCACGCTGCCGGACACGGTCTTCTACTTGGATTCGGTCAGGCTCGCCGCGCTGGACCCGCAGACGAAGGGCAAAATCTTGTCGTCCAGGCAGGTAGTAAAGGCGGGCGAGCTTTTGACGATGACGGACGCCGAGGCGCTGCGCTACGGGTTCTCCGCGATGACGGTGGGCAGTGTGGACGAGATGCTGCAACGGATGGGGTACGGGAGCGCCGCGGCGGTCTCCGTTAGCAAGAATTGGTCGGAGGGTTTTGTCAGCGTCATTGCGATGTTGGCGCCGGTGCTGATGATGCTGGGTTTTTCGGCCATATATATAGAAATGCGCTCTCCGGGGTTCGGTATTCCGGGGATTATCGGTATTTGCTGCCTCGCGCTCGTCTTTTTCGGCCAGTACGCCGTAGGGCTGGCCAACTACACGGAGTTGCTGCTGCTGGCTTTGGGCGCGGCGCTCTTGGCGCTTGAGGTATTGGTCATTCCGGGTTTTGGCTTTGCCGGTTTTGCGGGGATAGCCCTTTTGATAATCGGGATGGTGCTCTCGTTCCAGAATTTCGTCGTCCCGAAACCGGAGTTTCCCTGGCAGGCGGCCATCCTGAAGAGGAACATAGTGCGGGTGTCGGTGAGCATCATCGGGGCTATCGCGCTGATAATGGTCTTCTTCAAGTACTTTTTCAAGCGCTTGGGCGCCGTTGTCAAGGGCCCCTACCTTGCCGCGACGCTTGAGGGGGCGCAGTCCGATATAGGTATGAGTTTTGTGCCGAAAATCGGGGACAGGGGCGTCGCCTCCACCCCATTGCGGCCGTCCGGCAAGGTACGCGTCGGCGAGGCGTTGTGCGATGTGGTAACCGAGGGGCAGTTCGTAGACAGCGGCGTCGAAGTGGTAGTCTCGCAGATTCAGGGAAACAGGATTGTTGTGGCGCCTGTAACCGCGTAAAAATGTCAAAAAAGTTTTTTCCCTCTTGTATACGGTCTGTGAAATGTAGTATAATATAAAGACGG
This sequence comes from Chitinispirillales bacterium, assembly GCA_031283085.1. GTDB lineage: Bacteria > Fibrobacterota > Chitinivibrionia > Chitinivibrionales > Chitinispirillaceae > GUT77. The sequence goes on from JAITCM010000090.1 coordinate 21,654, forward strand.
GAATGTCAGGGCGTATTGAAAAGCAAATACTTTTTCGGACACTATATATGAATCTAAGGCCTGAGGCGCTCTACTTTCGAGACATCAAGCAGTATCGGGTGCTTGATGGGCATGAGGAGCGGGAGCTAATCAAACGCGTACAGCTCAAGGATGCGGAGGCGACCGACAGGCTCATCACCGCGAACCAGCGCTTTGTCGTTAGCATCGCCCAACGCTACCGGGGGCGCGGCCTTAGTTTTTTGGAATTGATAAACGAGGGCAACATCGGCCTGCTCAAGGCCGCCAAGCGCTTCGACCTCGGGAACAACGTCAAGTTCATCTCTTACGCGGTTTGGTGGATACGCCAGTCGATACAAAAGGCGCTTTTCGAGCAATCGGGGACGGTGCGCATTCCGCCCAACAAGATAGCGCTTCTCAACAAATTCAGGCAGGCGCTGGAGCGCCACAGCGGCGACTACCTGAGTACCATTAGAACCGAGGAGTTCAAAGACCTCGAAGCCGAGATAGTGGAGGTGATGGAGCGTGTGCACGGTATCTCGATGGACGCGCCCATAACGAGCATACGCCAGGAGGACGACAGCGTCAAGACCATGCAGGACGTCCTGGGCGAGGACCCGGAACAGGACGAAGACAGTATGCGCAAGGAGCTAAACGAAGCCCTTGACAGCGTGCTGCAATGCGTGTCGAGCCGGGAAGAGCGGATACTGCGTATGTACTACGGCCTAAACTTCTCCAAGCAGTTCACGCTGGAAGAGATAGGGCACGAGCTGAAGCTCACACGCGAGCGCGTGAGAATCATAAGGGACAGGTCGCTGCGCAAGCTGATGCAGAACCCCGCGTCGCGGGAGAAACTCAGCCCGTTTTTTACGGCTTGAGGCGGGTGCTTCCGGCTATCCGAAAAAAAATTAAAAAAAAGTTGCGTTATTGTTGCCGATAAATTATTTTATAGATATTAACGGTTAATTCTTCGGGGATGCGTCTCCGTTTGCCGGCGGGTTATCGCGAAATAACAGTCGGCAAAAAATCTCGTAGTGCCTCTCGTTTTCCGGTTTACATATTAGTTTACGCGTCGGCGTATCGCTGTGTTGATTTATCGACAATATCAACAAGATACATTATTATGTATTGATACATCGACATCTTTTATCTTCGGAAGTGCGCGTCCGTTTTGCCGCGATTGTCATAATGACAATTATCGGTGAAAAATCTCGTTGTGCCTCTCGTGGTCAATATTCGCGTTTTTGATTGATGTGCCGGCGTATAGGTATGTTGATGTATCGATAGATGCGTTGACGTATTGATAGAACGGCGCTCGGTTGGAATTTTTGAGCTTTTTATCTATAAACCATTAAACGTAAGGGGAGAAGGTATGGCGGGTATGTCGTTTTTTACGAAACGCGGGATTTGTTTGGCGGCGGCGCTTTTGGTTGTTGCGGGGACGGCGGGGGCGCAGACTCGGTATGTTGTGTCGGCCGGGTCCGGGGAAGGGCTGTTTTCGGTGAAAAGGGGCAGCGTGTCCATTTCTGCGGCGAGGAACGTTTCCCTCGATTCGGCGATGAATTTCATCAGGATAGAGTCGAATGGGAACGCTGTTGAAATTAATTTTAATCCTGCCGGCGGCGGAGTTAATATTGGGGCGAATAGAATAAATATTCAGCAATTGCCGGAAGTTGTTCCAAATTGGGGGGATGTTAAGCTGACCGGATCCGTGAAAGCGGATTCAGGGACGGATTGCGCTGTATTTTTGTCAAGTACAATCTTGCTTTCGCCGTTCAATGTGACGATTTCCGGGAAGATAACCGCTGAGAACGCAGCGGAAAGGTGTTTGGTTTTTTCTGGTGTGGGTGTTCAGCTTAGTATGGTGGCGTGTACTCTCACCAATATCCGCGGTACGGTTGTGAAAACTACCGAGCGGTATGCTTTTCCTGTAAAAATAGTCGGGGGAAAGTTCGTGTCGGCTCATGGGAAGGTCTTGGAATGCAGCTATGGCGCGGATATAGAGGGCGGTGTGTTTGAATCGGGGAGTTCGACGGGGGTAATTGACGCTTGGAGAGACCTTAAGATTGTCGGTGGAAAGTTCGAATCGACATCGGGTGGCTACGCGGTTGACGTAGGGGGTGATATCGCGGTTGACAACGGGGAATTCGTGTCCAGATCAGGTGTCGTGTTTAAAACGCGCGGTAACGGTGAAATATACGGCAGTTCGCTTAGAACGACCGGCGGCGGTACGGTTCTGCATGTTTCATACGGTAAAATTTTTGTTGCCGGAGGCACGGAATTAGTCAGCTATTCGGATACTAACGCCACAATTAGGCTTTCCGGCGGCAGCGTTCAGCTTGCCGACGCGTATGTAACAAACAACCATAGAAGCGGGCGCGCTGTTTCCATAACGTCCGCGTCGAGCAAGCTTGCGCTGGTCGGGCGGTATTCGTCGTATGTAAAGGGGGCTATCGCGTCGAGGTTTGCCGGGGCTATAAGCGTAAACTCGGATTTTCGTCCCACCGATGACGGGTATACGCTGGAACCGATAGGGGGCGCGTGTGCCCTTAACGCGGTGGCTGTGGCCGGCGGCGGCGCGTATATTGCCGATTTCAAATATGACAACAGATACTATGAGCTTGGCACAAACGGCGGCAACGTCATTGTTCGTTTAAAAAGTGGCGTTGACGAGCCCGTATATGCCGTTATCGGCGATACCGTAACAGGATTTTTTGCGTATGGAAACAGAGTCGGCGGTACCAAAATCGGATATAGCGCTAACGTCAACGATGTTTTGGATTCCATAAGGATACTTGCCGATGGGCGGCCTTGCAATATAGAATTCGGCACCGATACGTCGGCGGTGGACGTCGGGGGCAAGTACAGGATAAAATTCGCTTCCGCGGCAACGGGGGCTCAATGGGGATTGGTAACACTCAAAGGGATGATGTCCGGTGTTAGACAGGTAAGACAGGACGTCAATTACGCGTTGTTAGTTGAAGACGGTGTTTCGGTATCGAGCGAATTGGATAACCCGTGTGATGCCGGACGCGGCTTGAGTGTATCTGTCAACGTTGGGTCGGAATTTATTCACAGCGGCGGAGACCTTTGCGGTCAAATAAACAATAACGGCGGCACGGTGACGGTGGCCGGCGGTATTGTGCTGCGTATCCACAACGCCGGTAGCGGTTCGCTGTATGTTGTCGGCGGCGCTGTCGGGAGCGACACGCTTAACGGTTATGCCATTATGAACGCTGCTTCGTCAGGCACGGTTTCCATATCGGGAGACGCGACGATTGCCTCGGCGGACATAAGCGTAAGCGGCGGTACGGTAGTAAGTAACGGGGCTTTGGAAATTACAGGCGGCACAATTACCGCCAATGACGGATACGCGGTTGTTACCAACGGCGCCGAGGGCGCCGTTATATCCGGAGACGCCATGATTACCACCGAAGGTCCGGATGGGGCGGTTTACATTGGCCCCAACGCGTACCTGTATCTCTACGGCGGTACGGTGGCGTCCTTGGCGGTTGACAATAGAGCAAAAGCCATTGACGCGTACCATGGCGGTAACAGCGGCTTCGCAGGCAGGCTTGAAATGTGCGGTTCTCCCGCGGTTAACGGAATGATTTCGCTGCCGGGGAGAGACGGTTTCCCCATAAAAATCAGTACGGGCAACGGATACATTTTTAATCCGCCGAGAAATGAAATCTACCGTGTCGCCATGTCCGCGTCGGATAGCGGCGTTGCGGTTAAAAACGGCGCCGGCTTCTTTTACAACTTCGCGTTAGACACCGCGGGCAACGCCGGCTTGAAGCTTGCCGTGAATGGAAATGATATTGTTGCCGCCGGCAGGACATGGAAAGTTGCGTTTAGCCTCAACGGTTCGCTCAGCAATACGCGGCGTCCCGATTCCATGTTGGTCATAAGGGGTGGGACGATAGGCGATTTGGCGGAACCGCCGACGGATGATTATATATCGAAAGACGGATTCTATAACGATGGTATGTGGTATATCCGTACCGAAATATCGGCGGATGGCGATAAGATGAACCAGCAGTTTATATTCGGTGTGGGCGACGATGGCACGCCTGTAGGAAAGGACGAGGTTCTGACACTGAATTGGACTAATGTCAGCGCGATTTCCATACTGGAGTCAACCCGCGACCTCCCTCCCTCCCGTAACTCCGAGACCGCCGCAATCGCGCCTGTCGTCGCGGTATCCGGCAGTTTTACGGCGGGACCGAGCCCCGTTTCGAGTTCTTCAGGCGCGGTCAACTTCTACCGCAGCGGCGTCGCGCTCAAGAGCGGGAAGCTGTTTATATACGACGCGTCCGGCAATATGGTCACAACGGTAATTGTCAACGATAATCACGGCAATACCAACAGGCGTCCGGTCGCCAGGTGGAATCTGCAGGACGCGAAGGGCCGCAAAGCCGCCGAAGGCACGTATGTGGCCAGAGGCGTTGTTACCGCGAAAACCGGAAAGACGGAGAGAGTATCCGTACTTATAAATGTGCGAAAATAGCGGTCGGTGTGTTAATCAACGGATGAGTGTGGAGACGCAACGCGTTGCGTCTCTGCCGTTGATACTGTATGAATACGTAACCAGGGATAAACGATGTCTGACTTTTTATCAACTATAACCGCCCCGATATCCGGCGACCCATTCGGTTCCGACGTCAACCACGATGTTGACTACGAGGCCCTAAAGGTCGAGATGGGCAAGCTCGGCGATATTGACGTAAGCGCGGTGGAGTCGCTTTCCGTCAGGATACTCGCCGAAAAGTCCAAGGACGTGAGGGCGCTGTCGTTTTTGGCCTACGCGATGCTCAGGGTGGGCGACCACGGGCGTTTGGCCGACGTTTTTTGCGTGTTGGCGGATTATTGTCATGACAGTTACGACAAGATATTCCCAACGCGCGACGGGGCGAAGCTGTCGGCGCTGCGCTGGTTGTCCGAGGCTCGTTTTACGAGCGTTTGTCCCAGGACAGACGCGTCGACACAAGACGCCGAACACGTAGCGAGACTCTTGGCCGCGCTGTTGAAATTGAGGGCCGCGCTGGAAAAGCGTTTTTCGTCGGTGGGCGCCCCTTTCCCGCTGTTGCTGTACAAACGGGCGCTCGAATGGGAGAGTTCCGTCAAAAGCGCGTTAAAGGCGGAGGCGGAGACAGTATCAACGTATGCCGGCGCGACGAGTGTGAGCGGCGCGGACGGCGGGCTTGTATTGGCGGAACCTGCCGGTCAAACGGCGGGGGCGGGGGATAAATCGTTTAACAGGCCGGTCGGCAAGCCCGCGGATAAAAATCGCGGTGTGGGAATAGACGCGGATAGAATTAAAGAGGTAGCGAGGTGTTTGAAACGGATAGCGGAGGTATTGGAGGGGGGAATATAATAGATATTGGTTGATACGGATTAACGCAAGCGTACAAACATAAAAAGAAAGGCGGTAAGAAATGGCGGGAAGTTTTCAAAACGAGATACCGGCGGCGCGGATTAACCTGAAGCTCGATGTCGGCAAGGGCGACGCCCGCAAAAATATCGAGCTGCCGCTCAAGTTGCTTGTGATGGGCGATTTCACGGGCCGCAAAAAGGAGAGCAGAATCGCGGATAGGGACAAAATCGCGATAGACAGGAACAACTTTCAGCAGGTTATGGCGAAGTTCGGCTTGACGCTCTCCTTTACCGTGGAAAACAGGCTGAAAGGCGACGGCGGCGAGATGCCGGTCGCTATCCCCGTGACAAGTATGGAATCCTTCAGACCGGAGAACGTAGCCTCCGCTGTGCCGTCGCTGTGCCGGTTGCTCGCGGCGCGTAATTTGCTCAAAGACCTGAAGTCGAATCTGCTTGACAACAGGGAACTCAGACGGAGGTTGGAGGAATTAATCAAGAACCCGGAGGCGGCGCGGAATCTGCGGGCGGAGCTGCAAAAGATAGTTCCGGAGTTGGAAGAGAAGTGATTGACGGGTAACGATTGTTAGATAACGAATAAAAACAAAAGGAGAAAAAATGTCAGAAAATACCGCGGTCGCGGAAATGACGGATACCGCCGTTGATACGGATACCGGTACCGGCGAGGCTGAATCGTCGTCCGGCCTCGAATATATATATCGGACGATGAATGTCGCCCCGCCGTCTGGCACTGTGGCCATCTCAAAATACCGTAACCCGCAGGCGCTTGCCGAGAGCAGCGTGAGCGAGCGTATCGGCGCGGCGCTGGCGCTCTTTGTGGACGGCGTGATTGCCGCGTCGACCTCAATAGATAAAATCGACAAGGCGGTGCTGGACTGTCAGATTGCGGAGATAGACCGCCGCATATCGCTGCAGCTCGATGAGATACTCCACGCCGAACCGTTCCAAAAGCTGGAGTCGGCCTGGCGCAGTTTGGACTTTCTCGTGCAGAGGACGGACTTTCGGAAGAACGTGAAGCTCAACATTCTCGATGTCTCCAAGGAGGAGTTGGCGGAGGACTTTGAGGATGTTCCCGAGACTATCCAATCGGGGCTGTACAAGCACGTCTACACGGACGAGTACGACACGCCCGGCGGCGAGCCCTACGCGGCGATGATAGGCGACTACGAGTTCGACTCCGGCGCGGCTGACGTATCGCTGTTGCAGGAGTTGTCGAAGGTGGCTGCGGTATGCCACTGCCCGTTCATCGGCGCGGCGACATCCAAATTCTTCGCTAAGGAGAGAGCGGGCGATCTCACGAAGATTGAGGACTTGCACAATTACATGGAGCGCTCGGAGTTCTTGCGCTGGAATTCGTTTAGGGGCGCCGAGGACAGCCGCTATGTCGGCCTCACGCTGCCGCGTTTCTCGTTGCGTCTGCCCTACGGGCCCGACACGTTGCCGGTCAAGGAGTTCGTGTACAAGGAGAATGTTGCCGGGCCGAACAGCGACAAATACCTGTGGGGCAGCGCGGCCTTCGCGTTCGCCTCCAACATGGTTCGGTCATTCATAGATAACGGTTGGTGTGTTCAAATTCGCGGTCCTGAAGCGGGAGGAAAGGTAGACAACCTGCCGGTGCATGTATTTGACGCCGGACGCGGGACGGAAGTGAAGATACCAACCGAAATTTTAATCCCGGAAACCCGGGAGTTCGAGTTCGCCCAGGAGGGGTTCATTCCCCTCTCCTTCTACAAGAACAGAGACTACGCCTGCTTCTTCTCGGCGAACTCGGCGCAAAGGCCGCAGGAGTTTGAAAACCCGATAGTTACGGCCAATATGCGCATAAACTCGCGGCTGCCCTACATCTTCCTGATATCGCGCATCGCCCACTATCTGAAGGTGATTCAGCGCGAAAACATCGGTTCGACAAAGAGCCGCATGGTGCTGCAGGAGGAGCTGACGCGGTGGATAAAGAGGTTAGTCACCGAGATGAAAGACCCCGGCCCCGAACTCATAGCCACGCACCCGCTAAAAGACGCCGATGTGGAGGTGACCGAGATTGAGGACAATCCGGGTTTCTTCCGCGTTAGTCTGTCGGTCATTCCGCACTTCCAGATAGAGGGGATAGACATAAACCTGTCGCTTGTGTCGAAACTCCCTAAAGGAAAGGAGTGATTGTTTTTGCCTTTGCGACGCGAGCGGCGCTTGTGTTTTTGCCTTTGCGACGCGAAGCGGCGCTTGTGTTTTTGCTTTCGCGACGCGGTAGCGGCGCTTGTGTTTTTGCTTTCGCGACGCGGTAGCGGCGCTTGTTTACGGGGGGCGTTACGGGGGGGATTTATCCCCCCGTATGGGGGGTAGCGGAATAAAAACTGGACATCTTTTTGTCCAGTTTTTATGTAGCGTGGGGGGCTTGCCCCCCCTTAAAATAGACTTTGACTTATATTTTGACTTTATCTTTAAACCTAAAAAGAAAGGAGATGTAAAGTAAATGCCAACACCTGCGTATATGTGGATGACCGACAATTCCGGAAATCCGGTGGAGGGTTCTGTGGACATTATCGGACGGGAGAAGAGCGTGGAGATTTTTGAGTTTGAGCACGAGGTGCGCATCCCCACCGACCCCGACACGGGCAAGCTCACGGGGACGCGCAAACACGAGGCCATACGCCTCCTCAAAGCGATAGACGCGTCGTCGCCCTATCTCTACAAGGCGGCCTGCGAGGGGCAGACCTTCAACGAGGTGACAATCCGGTGGTATCAGATTGACGACGCCGGTTCGGAGGTAGAGTATTTCAACCATAAGTTGGAGGGGGTGAAAGTCTGCTCGATACATCCGATAATGCACAACGTCAAAGACGCCGCCAAAGAGCGCTTCCAGCACTTGGAGGAGGTGCAGTTGCGCTACCAAAGAATCACCTGGACCTACGCCGACGGGAACCTGCAGGCTTCGGACTCCTGGAAAGACGGGCGTTAGCGGTCTGCGGACGGCATGGAGGCCGTCCGTTACCCCGCAACCCTGATGAAGAAAGAGACGGTACGGGGCCGATTTACCGGCGGTCAACTATGATTGGTATGCTCCTGCCTCGTATGTTCGACTGTCCGGCGAATATCTACGCCGGATTTGGGCGTGGCCCCTATCCGCCTCGTTACGTTTGTCGTATGGCATAATTTGTTGTATATCAATTAGTTATGTGTGATATACGTGGCGCTTGCAATTCAGATTGCCAAATATTATATTAGCATATACGGTACTCGCCCGCCGAAGTTGGGCTGGGAGGCTGAAGCTGAGTAAAGTATTTTTGGCTTGAACGCATTACTGGCTTTTCATCCGATATTTTCAGGTTTGCCGCCGTGGAAAATATTATATTAATAGAGAAGCAGCATACCGTTAAGTCGTTTAAACGAAGGTGTGACATATTGTTATGGATATAAAAAGACAAATAAGTGTCCTGGGTTTCCGTTCAAAAGAAAATGCCGTTGATGTTTTTGAAAAAAAATATCCGCAGGCGGACGGCTATGCCATTGAGGTGAATGTCGGGCAACAAAGAATTGACTACGGAGATAAAATAAAAGCGGAAAGCAAAACCACTCAAAATTTTTTCCATCCCGAAAACGTTGTTGTGCTTGATTGCGTGAATAGATTGCTTGAAAAGGGATACAAACCCGAAAATATTATTTTAGAAAAAACGTTTCCGTTGGGGCACAATAGCGGACGGTTGGATATTCTTGTTACCCGTGAAGACAAGACGGCTTATTTAATGATTGAGTGTAAGACAATCGGAAAAGAATTTGATAAGGCGTTCAACAGGTTAAAATCTGACGGCGGACAACTTTTTACGTACTTCCAACAGGATAAGAGCGCGGAAGTCCTGATGCTTTATGCGTCGGAAATAAAGGAGAACAGGATTGACTATAAAAATGAAATTGTACGCATTGAGGACGACTATCGTCAGACAAGCAACGTAAAAGACATTTTTGACCGTTGGAATAAGTTGCCTGTTTCAAACGGTATTTTCGAGGAGTGGGTTGAGCCGTACAATCTTCAAAGTAAAGCGCTAACCCCGAACGATTTAAACCGCATAACGCAGGAAGACAGCAGTTTTATTTTTAACAATTTTTTGGAGATTCTGCGCCATAATGTGGTTTCCGATAAACCAAACGCGTTCAATAAAATATTCACGCTCTTTTTGTGTAAAATTTACGATGAAAAGACGACTAAACCCAACGAAGAATTAAAGTTTCAATGGTTTGAAGGTAAAGATAACGACGTTTCCTTTCAGATTCGCCTGACCGATCTCTATAGGGAAGGAATGCGCGAGTTTTTGGGAAAAGATGTCACCGACTTTTCTGAGGATGATTTTGATACTGAGTATAAAGGCCTAGACAAAGAAGTAAAGGAATCGTTGCTTCGCAAAATTAACAAACTTCGGCTTGAAAAGAATAACGAATTTGCCATAAAAGAGGTTTTTGACGAAAAAACATTTAAGGAAAACGCGAAAATAGTAAAAGAAGTCGTCGAACTGTTGCAGAAATTTCGGTTGCGTTATAACAAGCGTCAACAATATCTTTCGGATTTTTTTGAAATGTTGCTTACAACCGGGTTAAAACAAGAAGCCGGCCAATTTTTTACGCCTGTGCCGATAGCGCAATTTATTATTAAGAGTTTGCCGATAGATAAATTTGTGAACGATAAATTAGACAATGGAACGAGCAACGATCTATTACCGTATCTTATTGACTACGCGGCCGGCAGCGGGCACTTTATAACGGAGAGTATGCACGAAATTCAACGGTTGATAGATGATAAAAAGCCGGGTGACTATATTGAAGCTACGGCAAAAAAGATAAAAACATGGCAGAGCGACCCTTTTGATTGGGCAACCCAATACGTATACGGCGTGGAAAAAGATTATCGCCTTGTAAAAGTGGGTAAGGTGGGCTGCTATTTACATGGCGACGGCTTGGCAAATGTGGTCTTAAGCGACGGTTTGGCGAGTTTTGACCATCCTGAATACAAATTGAAGTTGAAAAATTGCGACAGCGGTTTTCCGAAAGAAAACAGGCAGTTCGACATTGTTGTCTCAAATCCTCCGTATTCCGTTTCCGCCTTTAAGAATACGGCAAAGGAATATTATACCAATAAAGATTTTGATTTGTATGACAGTTTGACCGATAGCAGTAGCGAAATAGAATGTCTCTTTATTGAACGGACAAGGCAACTTTTAAAAGATGGCGGCGTGGCGGGCGTTATTTTGCCGCAATCTATTTTGGAAAAAGGCGGAATATACACAAAAGCTCGAGAAATCATTTTAAAATATTTTGTAATCGTTGCCATTACCGAATTTGGGAGTAATACATTCATGGCAACAGGAGTAAATACCGTTGTGCTGTTTATTAAGCGCAGAAACAATTACGATACTATAAATCTACAAAAATCCGTTGATAGGTTTTTTGACGTTTTTCAGGATGTAACGTTAAATAAAATCGAAAAACCGGTTGGTGAGTACATCCGGTATGTTTGGGGAAATATCGGTTTTGAGGACTATGTTTCATTGCTTGGAAATGTGCCGAATGCCAATATCAAACGACATGAATTTTATAAAAATTACAGGAAAATTGTCGAACAAAAAATAAAACTTGAAATTATTAGACAAAAGAAAAACAGAAAAACCGTTTTAACCGCGGCGGATACGAAAAAAATAACAGAACGTGTTGAAAAAGATTGTTGGAACACGTTTATTGAAACTGAAAAGGAAAAAGTTTTATATTTCATTTTGGCATATCCACAAAAGGTTGTTTTGGTAAAAACAGGCGAAAAAGACGAAGAAAAACGCTTTTTAGGATATAAATTCAGCGATCGAAGAGAGACGCAGGGGATACTCCCTACGCAGATTGGAAAGACCGTCGAGCAGTGTACCGGGCTATTCGACCCAGGGTGTTTTGAAAATTTTGATAAGGCAAGCAGCTATATTTACAACGCCTTTAAAGGCATATTTGATTTATCTATAAGCGAAAACTTGAAAAACAATGTGTTTTACTGCGATTTGATAAAATTATTTACATTCACCAATGTAAAATTTGAAATGGAGATGTCTTTGACTTTCAGGGAGAAAGTAGAATTTAAATCAAAATGGGATAAAAAGCGACTTGGAAATATTTTTATCAAAATTGAAAGCGGAAAACGTCCTAAGGGCGGAGTATCCGAGTATCTGTCGGGTATTCCAAGTTTGGGCGGAGAGCATATCGGTACAAATGGGAAAATTAATATCACAAAGATGAAATTTGTTCCCGAAGCGTACTTTTTGTCTGCCCGGCAAGGAATTTTGGAAGATTTGGATATTTTGCTTTGCAAAGACGGGGCTTTGACAGGAAAAGTTGCCTTGTTCGAAAAAACGGAATTTCCTTACTCACAAGGAATGATAAACGAACACGTTTTTGCGTTGAAAACACAAAATGAAATTTCTCAAAAATTTGTTTTTTATGCGCTGTATTCTTCGCAAGGCCAAAAAATACTCAAAGCCAATGTTACGGGAACCGCGCAAGGCGGGTTAAACAGAACAAATTTGGAGAACATACAAATCCCGTTTCCACCGATGAATGTTCAGAAAAATATTGTTGCCGAAATAGAACTGTTGACGGAAAAAGCAAAAACAATAGTCGTGTTCGACGTTGATGAAGAAATTGAAAGGATATTAAAAAAATATCTGTAATAAAAACGATAGGCACAATGTATATTTACGTATCCTTACGGTATCGTTTATAGGGTAAAAGGTCAGCCGAATCGGCAAATAACAAACAATAAAACCAATAAATACGGAGTGATAATCATGGGTAAAAAAAATGCGGCGTCGGCGGCCGACGATAAGGACAAGGACGGCAGGGACGGCGGCAACAAGCAGCGCAACGCCGCCATTGAGCAGGCGCTAAGCCAGATAGAGAAGCAGCACGGCAAAGGCTCTATTATGCGCCTCGGCACCGCCGCGCAACAGGCGGACATACAGGTTATCCCGTCCGGCTCCATCTCCTTAGACGCGGCGCTGGGGGTGGGCGGCTTCCCCAAGGGGCGCATCATCGAGATTTACGGCCCGGAGTCCTCCGGCAAGACCACGGTCGCGCTCCACGCCATAGCCAACGTCCAGAGGCAGGGCGGGGTGGCCGTGCTCATAGACGCGGAGTACGCCTTCGACGCCGCCTACGCCAAGGGCCTGGGCGTAAACGTTGACGACCTCTTAGTCTCCCAGCCCGACACCGGCGAGCAGGCGCTTGAAATCGCCGATACCTTAGTGCGCAGCGGCGCCATAGACCTCATCGTGATAGACAGCGTGGCCGCCTTGGTCCCCGCCGCCGAAATCGAGGGCGAAATGGGCGACAGCCACGTGGGCCTGCAAGCCCGCCTCATGTCGCAAGCCCTGCGCAAACTGACCGGCATACTCTCAAGGTCCAACACCTGCCTAATCTTTATCAACCAGTTGCGTATGAAAATCGGCGTCATGTTCGGCAACCCGGAAACGACCACCGGCGGCAACGCCCTTAAATTCTACGCCTCCGTGCGGGTTGACATCCGCCGCATAGCCGCCATCAAGGACGGCGAAGAGGTGATAGGCAACCGCACCCGCGCCAAGGTAGTGAAGAACAAAGTCGCCCCGCCCTTCCGGGAGGCCGAGTTCGACATCCTCTACGGCAAGGGCATCTCCTTCGAGGGCGACGTCCTGGATGTGGCCGTGGAGATGAAAATCGTAGAAAAAAGCGGCGCTTGGTTCAACTATGAGGGCGAGCGTTTGGGCCAGGGCCGTGAGAAAGCGCGCGACTATTTGAGAGAGAACCGCGAGGCGCTGGCAAAAATAGAGGCGCTTGTCAGGGCGCAAGCCGCCAACAGGCGCGCCGGCGGGCAGGCGGAAGCCGTTGGCGGAAACGGGGAGGACGGCGGGGCGGAGGAGTAGAGGGCGGGGGAGTTGGGTGGCGGGAGCGCGTTAAACCGAAACCGCGCTTCAGTCATCTGCCTAAAATATGATAACCGCACGGAGATAAAAAGCAGGTTGACAGGTTTTACCCGGATTATTTGTTGAAAGTTAACGAATGTTACGCGTGGGTTTTAGACGCGAAAGCCCCATCCCAAAACCTTGCGTCCGATTAGAAGCCATTGAGGGCGGTGAACATAACAAGTCGAAAGACGATTACAGTTCATTAATCGCCCAAAGCATAAAAGAAATGTATCGCGTGCTGAAATACGACAGGTGGCTTTCGTTTGTCTTTGCCCACAAAGACCCCGCGCTTTGGCACTTAATTAGGGAACTATCCCTTTGAGTCCGCAAGTTAGCCGCCGCTAACCGCCCCAGGCGGCCTCCGCCGCCCCTCGCGGGGTATGCGACGGCGGCTTCAAAGGCGGAATTTCGCAAATTTCGGGGAATTTTGAAGAATTTTGAAAAA
>JAITCM010000008.1 GCA_031283085.1 Chitinispirillales bacterium
TACGCTCGCAATGACAGTCATTGCGAGGCGCGAAGCGCCGAAGCAACTTGTTTACTTCGGCGAAGCCAATCCAATCATATTGACCAAAACCAGTTTACACAGATTTTGAGACAGTCTCATAAAAAGGGGCGGCAAAGCGCCGCCCTCTTTCGTGTGGACAAAAAACATCGGGCAAAGACGTTACCTTGCTAACCTCTCCATGGTTTCCTTATCCACGTTCTCTTTCAGCGCGTCTCTGAACGACCTGTCCAGCGTTATGGGGTCGGCGTTCGGGTCGTCGATGTCAACGATGTAGACGGGCGTCGGGTTGTCCAAGTAACCCATAACCTCGGCCGCCTCGAAAGCCATCGACTTGGAGGCCGCGCTCTTCGCGCTCACCTTAGTCAGCTCGTTCTTCAGTACATACCCCTCGTCGCCGGAGGCGGAACGCACACGATAGTGGTTCTTTTTCGTTTCGAGGATAGTGAGGATGTCGCTCGACCCCACCGTGGCGATGGGAGACTCGTAGGCCTCGCGTATCTCGTTGGCGTAAATCTTCGTGTCGCCCTTCTTGGGCTGCATTTGGTCAGCCGCCTGAGCGAAACCCACCGCGACAGCCACCGTCGCGACCGTCAAAACCAGCTTTGAAACTCTGTGTAAGCGCATGATAAACTCCTTTTTTGTGTTATCGGCACCCGGAATGACCGGCGGTTGCCCCCGGCAGCCGGAAAACAAACCCGCCCACTATATAAACTAATACATTTTTCGTAAAAAGTCAACTTTTTTTTATTTTTTTACATTAATGTCCGCAAAACAAGCGGGCGGCGGAACTAAAAAGGACGGCGTATAGCCGTCCCCTTTTACCCGACCGCGCGGGCGCAAAAGCCTCACCAAAGACCACCCCGCTTACTTCCCAAAGCTTACCCTCTCCAGGCTCTCCCTGTCCACGTTCTCCTTCAACGCGTCCTTAAACGACCTGTTCAACACGATAGGCTCCTGCTCCGCCGCGTCTATGTCGATGATGGCGACCGGGCTTTGCGTATCTATGTACCCCTGAACCTCCGTGGCGTTGAAGCTCATGGTCTTCGACACGGCGCTCTTTTCGCCGACGCCCGCCCGCTCGCTCTTCGGCTGCTTCTGAGCCTGAGCAAAACCCACCGCGACGGCTACCGTCACAACCGTTAAGGCCAATTTGGACAGTTTCATGATACCCCTCCCTGTTTATTGTTTTGTTATTTGGAACGGTCCCCCGGTCGCCCCGGCAATCGGGAGACCGACCCGCCTTACAATATATATAGTACCATACTTTTTCGTTAAAGTCAACGCCTTTTTTAATTTTTTCGCGCTTCCCGCCATAATTCCCGAAGCGCCGGGTTTAAAGATTTTGACTCAAAGGCTTTGGTTTTGACTCACCCCCTTAAAATCGCGAAAAACTTGACTTTTTAATTGCCCATGAGCTATATTTAATACAATAACACAATTGATGTCGCAAAAAAGGAAAGGCCGCAAAATGGATACCGTTTTTGTGGTTGACGATATCGACGTGAATTTGGCGGTTGTGAAAGACGCGCTGGAGGAAAATTACAATGTTCTTACCCTGCCGTCCGCCGCGGGGATGTTCTCGCTTTTGCAAAAAATTACCCCCGACCTGATTCTGCTCGACATTGAGATGCCGGGGATGGACGGGTTCGCCGCGATGGAGAAACTAAAGGGGAACGCCAAGACCGCCAATATTCCGGTTATGTTCCTGACCGCGTCGACCGACGCCGCGGTTGAGGCGCGGGGAATCAAGCTGGGCGCGGTCGATTTCGTGGTAAAACCCTTTTCCGCGCCGGTGCTGCTGAACCGGATAGCGAACCACCTGCACATAAGCGAGCTGATAAAGGAGCGCACCAGAAAAATCGAACTTCTGCAAAACGGCATAGTGTCGGTTTTGGCGAATCTGGTGGAAAGCCGCGACGAAATCACCGGGGGGCACATCGAGCGGACATCGATGTATGTGAAAATTCTTCTTGTGGCGATGCAGGAACAGGGGGTTTACGCCGAACAGACGCGCGGCTGGGACGTGGAGATGTTCGTGTCGGCGGCGCGTATGCACGATATCGGGAAAATCATCGTTTCCGACGTGATTTTGAACAAGCCCGGCAAACTCACCGACGAGGAGTTCGCGCTCATGAAGAAGCACGCGGCGGCGGGTGAGCAGATTATCGACCAGATTGCCGCTCAGACGGATATGGCCGGCGACCCTTTTTTGGAGAACGCGAAACTGGCCGCGGGGCACCACCACGAAAAATGGAACGGGACGGGCTACCCCAGGGGCCTCAAGGGGGAGGAGATTTCACTGCAGGGGCGGGTTATGGCGGTCGCCGACGTCTATGACGCCCTCGTTTCCGACAGGCCGTACAAAAAGGCGTTTAGCGACGAGGAAGCCGTGAATATCATATCCGGCGATTCCGGCAAACACTTCGACCCGAAAATCGTGGAAGTTTTTCTCACGGTAACGGACAAATTCAAAAACATAAGGGCGAATATATGTTTGCGATAAAGATTACTCCGCGGCATCAACATAAAACAAATACGTACCGGATATCTCCCCCAAATCTTCGCCTACAAAAAAGCGACGTCCATCTCCCTCGCCGCCCTGGCCTCGTCCATCCGCCCTACCGGCGTCGTGGCTGGGCAGGCGTGCAGGGACTTTGGGTCCGACGCCGCTATTCCGGCAATCTCCGCCATCGCGCCGATGAACGCGTCCAGCGCCTCCTTGCCCTCCGTCTCCGTGGGCTCGAACATCAGCGCTTCCTTAACGATTAGCGGGAAGTATACGGTCGGGGGGTGGAAGCCCCTGTCGATAAGCGCCTTGGCGATATCCACGGCCCTAACGCCCGCCTCGGCCTGACGCGCGGCCGACAGCACGCACTCGTGCATGCAGGTCTTGGGGTAGGGAGCCTCGTAGAACCCCAAAAGCGAACGCATAACGTAGTTGGCGTTCAGCACCGCCTGTTCGCTGGCCTCAAGCAGCCCCTTTCCCCCCATCATCAATATGTACGCGTAGGCTTTCAGGCAGACGGAGAAGTTGCCGTAGAAGGGGGCGACCGGGCCTATTGAGTCGGGGTAGCCGTCGTCGGGGGCAAAAGCGTAACCCAAACCGTCGCCGGCATTGACCCTCACGACCCGCGGCGTGGGCAGGAACGGCTCCAGAAACGCCTTGACCCCCACCGGCCCCGACCCCGGCCCGCCGCCGCCGTGCGGGGTCGCGAAGGTCTTGTGCAAATTCACGTGCATCACGTCGAATCCGCAGTCGCCGGGGCGGAACTTGCCCATAACGGCGTTCATGTTAGCCCCGTCGCAGTACAAAAGCGCCCCGCGCGAATGGACGATTTCCGCGATTTCAGCCGCACGCGGATTGAACAGCCCCAGCGTGTTAGGGTTAGTCATCATCAGCGCCGCGGTGCCGTCCCCTGTAATTTCACGTAATTTCTCCACGTCCAAAAGCCCGCTGCCGGTATCGGTGGGCACCGTCCGCACGGCGTACCCCGCCGCCGCCGCGCTGGCCGGATTAGTCCCGTGCGCCTCGTCCGGTATCAGAACCTCCCTCCTGACCGCGCCCGTCTTGCGGTGATAAGCCGCGATTAGCATCATGCCGGTAAGCTCGCCGTGGGCCCCGGCCATCGGTTGCAGCGTGAAGGCGTCCATCCCCGTAACGCGGCAGAGCAGCCCCTCCAAGCCGTGAACGACGGCGAGCGCCCCCTGCGTGTGTCGATGGCCGCCCGCAAGCCGCGCCATCATCGGATGTATGGACGAGAAACCGTTTTGGGCGGCTATCCGTTCACAAACTTTAGGATTGTACTTCATAGTACAGGAGCCGAGCGGATACAGGTTATTGTCCACGCCGAAGTTCATACGGGAGAGGGCGGTGAAGTGGCGGACTACGTCAAGCTCGGAGAGCTCGCAGAGGTTGAGGGGCGATGTTCGTTTGCAGCGGTCGGGGATGGAGCGGCCGTCGGTATCAACAACCGGCACATCGCACCGGGGGAGGGTTACCCCACGGCGGCCGGATGTTGACTTTTCGAAAATTGTCCGCATAATGTCGCCGGGTCCTTAGCCATTAAAGTTAAAGTAAAATTAAAAATCAAAATCAGGAACTTAAAAATAATATTATATTGTAATCATTGCCGAAACAAAAAATCAATATCTAAAAAACGGGGATAAAAGATGGGATTCATGGGCATAGGTATGCAGGAGCTGTTCCTTATCCTGCTGATAATATTGATTCTCTTTGGGGCCAAGAGGGTTCCCGAACTGGCACGCGGCCTCGGCAGCGGTATACGCGAGTTCAAAAAGGCCGCGAAAGAAGCGGGGGACGGCGGCGATAGCGCCAAGACCGCCTCCGCGTCCGACCCAACGGTGCCGGAGCAGGCCGGCTCGACGCCGTCCTCTCCGGGCGGCGCGCGGCAAAGTGACGCGGAACACCGCTGACAGCGACAACGACAGCGGCTCCACTATGTCCGTCGTCGACCACCTCGAGGCGCTCCGGTGGGCGCTCATCCGTTGCATTGGCGCGGTCGTTGTCTGCGCAATTCCGTGCGGGGTATACTGGCGGCGCATCTTTGAGTTCGCCGCCGTGCGGCCGCTGCGCGTCGGCGGAACCGCCGCCAAACTCATCTACACCGCGCCCGCCGACGCGGTGACGCTCAGCCTGAAAGTCGCCCTCACCGGCGGACTCGTCGCCGCCTCGCCGTTCATATTTTGGGAGATTTGGCGCTTCGTCTCCCCCGGACTTTACAAAAAGGAGAAAACCGTAATCCTCCCGGCCGCCCTCGCCTCCACAATTTTCTTCCTGCTCGGCATCGCGTTCTGCTACCGCACGCTTCCTTTGGTGCTGAAATTCCTAACCGGATTCACCGTGGGGCAAATTGACCCGTACTTCAAGGTCGACGAGTACCTGAATTTTCTTACAAAGATGTGCGTAGCTTTCGGCGCCGCCTTTGAGTTGCCGGTGGCCGCCTTCGTCCTGTCCAGGATGGGGGTGATAGACCGCCGCTTCATGATAAGGCACGCCCGCTACGCAGTGGTGGCGATATTCATAGCCGCCGCGGTACTCACGCCGCCGGACATCCTGTCTCAAATACTTTTAGCGCTGCCGCTCATGGCGCTTTACGGTCTGGGAGCGGGCGTGGCGTTTTTGACGGGGAAACCGACGGCGTCCCCGAACCTTTCGCCCAAATTGCGTTCCCCAAAAAATTAAGACAACTTGAGGCTGTCTCAAAATCTGTGTAAAAATGACGGTCATTGCAAGCGTTGCGAAGCCAACTTGTTTATCTCGCCGTAGGCAATCCGGAACGATGTACCTTTTTAGAGATGCCCATAATGTATTTTCCTGCAATGGTCAAAACGATAAAAAGAATCATACCCGCCGCGGTAATGTTGCTGTCCATAGTCATAATGGCGACGGCGGCCGCCGCGCCCATCGCCCCAAATGAAATCCGCGTCCACTACATCGATGTCGGGCAGGGCGACGCCATCCTTATACAGTCCGCCCAAAACGCCGTCCTGATTGACGGCGGCGACGCGAAGGCGCAGCAGACGCTTCTCGATTACCTGCGCTCGGCGGGGATAAAAGATTTGGACTACGTGATAGCTACCCACCCGCACGCCGACCACATCGGCGGCCTCCCAAAGGTGATAAAACAGTTCGTTGTGAGGGGCGTCGTCATGCCGGACGTCGCGCACACCTCCGCCACATTCGAAAAGCTCCTCTCCGCCATAGAAAAGAAGGGCCTCCGTATCACCGTGCCGAAGGTGGGCGACACCTTTGCCGCCGGCATCATCAAGTTCACCGTCCTCGCGCCGGGGAAGAAGTTCAAGGATACCAACAATATGTCGGTAGTGGCGCGTATGGTACACGGCGAGACCTCTTTTTTGTTCACCGGCGACGCCGAGGACAAGTCGGAGAACGAGATGCTGAAGAGCCGGCAGCCGCTCCGCTCGGATGTGCTCAAGGTCGGCCACCACGGGAGCCGCACCTCCACGACGGACGATTTTTTGGACGCCGTCAGCCCGTCGGCGGCGGTCATCTCCTGCGGCAAGAATAACACGTACAACCACCCCAACAGGGAAA
This sequence comes from Chitinispirillales bacterium, assembly GCA_031283085.1. GTDB lineage: Bacteria > Fibrobacterota > Chitinivibrionia > Chitinivibrionales > Chitinispirillaceae > GUT77. The sequence continues at coordinate 6,098 of JAITCM010000008.1, forward strand.
CTCTTGTGAAGCTCGGCAGGCCGGAGCGGAAAATCACGCTGTTTCGGACGGACAAAAACGGAACGGTAGTCATAAGCACGGACGGGCGGAAGGTATCGCCGCCAGCTAAGCGAGAGGAGCAGCCCAATGCAATGGGTGATAGACAGAATTGAGGACGGCATAGCCGTGCTGGAGAACACGGAGACGGAGGAGACGCTGGAACACCCCAAAAAGGAGTTGCCCAGGGGGGCCAGGGAGGGTCACGTACTGACGGACGACGGGGTCGCCGGCGGGGCGCTAAGGATAGACAAAGAGGAGACGGCGGCGCGGGCGGCGCGTATGCGGGAGAGGTTTGAGCGGCTGAAGGGGGGCGGCTGAAGCAGAATTATAATGTTTTTGAATTAGTTTTTGACTTCCCGCCGTTCCACAATATATATTCAAAAGATTATGTCGATTTTTGAAAAATTGAGTTTTTGGGGGTTTGGGGTATCCAAAAGTACCGAAAGCCCCGGTTTTCGCGGAAAAAGGGCCGCCCGTCTCTATGTTTGAGGATTTATCAGCCAGATTCGACTCGATATTCAAGCGCCTGCGGGGGCGCGGCAAGCTTTCGGCGGATAACATCGCCGAGGCCGTCCGCGACGTGAAGCGGGCGTTGCTTGAGGCCGACGTGCACTACAGGGTGGTCAAGAAGTTCGCCGCCGTGGTTCAGGAAAAGGCCATGGGCAGCGCGGTTATAGACAGCATCACCCCGGGGCAGCAGTTTGTGAAGCTGGTGCACGACGAGCTGACCGGCGTTATGGGCACGGCGGCGCGGGTTTGCAAGTTCCACACCAACCGCGTGAACGTCGTCGTGCTCGCGGGGTTGCAGGGGTCCGGGAAGACGACCGCCTGCGCGAAGCTGGCGCTGTACTTCCGCAAGCAGGGGCACAAGCCGCTCATGGCGGCCTGCGACATATACAGGCCGGCCGCCGTCGACCAGATAGAGACGCTCGGCAAGGCGCTGGGGGTTCCCGTGTACGCCGACAGGGAGGCGGCGCCGGTCGCCATCGCCAGGGCCGCGGTTGATGCGGCGCGGCGCGACGGGCAGTCGCTGGTAATCGTCGACACGGCGGGGCGCCTGCACGTCGACAAAGAGATGATGGCGGAGCTCAAGGATATCTGCGCCGCGGTTAAGCCGGACGAGACGTTCTTCGTGGCCGACGCCATGACCGGCCAGGACGCGGTCAATGTGGCGGCTGAGTTCCACAAGGAGGTCGGCTTCACCGGGGCAATCCTGACAAAGATGGACGGCGACGCGCGAGGCGGCGCGGCGTTATCTATATTAGATGTAACCGGCGTGGCGGTGCAGTTTGTGGGCGTGGGCGAGAAACCCGACGGACTGGAGCTCTTCCACCCCGAACGCATGGCATCCCGAATACTGGGCATGGGCGACATAGTCTCCCTCGTGGAGCGCGCCCAGGAGACGGCAGACTTAGAGAACAGCAAGAATCTCGAGAAGAAGATACGCAAAAACACCTTCTCGCTGCAAGACTTTTTGGACCAGTTGCGGCAGATAAAGAAGATGGGTTCGATAGGCGACCTTTTGGCGATGATACCCGGAATGGGCCAGCAGATGAAGGACGCCAACATCGACGGCTCGATGATGGTGAAGATAGAGGCGATAATCTGCTCCATGACGCGGCGTGAGCGCGACAAACCGCTCATCATAGACGGCGGCCGAAAGAAGAGGATAGCGGCCGGAAGCGGCACAACGGTGCAGGACGTCAACAAGCTGCTAAAACAGTTCGACAGCATGAAGTCGCTGATGAAGCGCATGACAAAAGTAGCCGGCAAGAGAGGCGCCGGGGCGGCAATGAGGGGTATGATACGGTAAAATATGGAATCGGAGATGTCTGTTATGTTAAATCCGGATATACGCATCCTTGACTCCGGCAGACGAAAAATTCATGCCAATAGCGTCAGAGGAATATATTCAAGCACAGTTTCTATATGACAATTATATTTGGGAGGGATGGATACCCGTTGAATACCGCAGGACTGGCGTCTCAATCAATAACGATGAGGAGTTATGCGAATATTTAAATGCGATTTATGAGCAATTAAATCCTGTCAATCTGCCGGTTTGGCAAAAAGAACAAGATTCTTTTTGGGCGGGAAAGGAACGCGCCGATGTTACAAAAAGTTTTTTTGACTGCCTGGCTAAAGGGGGGTGGCAGTGTGTAAATTGCGCTCTGCCGACAAACCCTAATTGGGCGCGCAGGGTTCAGGATTTGAAAGAGTTCGGCTATACGTTGGCAACCGACACTAAACGGTACTGCCAGCGGTGCAAATCAAAAAAAACGCACATTATCTTGTTGCCAATCGAACGAGGCGGGATTGAGGGGAACGGGTATGAAACATGGTCTCCGGCGTTGCGAAAACGTATTGTTCGGGTTCTTAAAGGCATTGATGTTTATGAAGACCGTTTAAATCAGCACTCTTTGCCGGATCACAAATTTTCTGAGGTAAGGTGGGGCAAATCGACAAAAGCGGAAAACCCTAATGATATGACGGATGAAGAAATCCGTTATAAGTTTCAGTTATTGTCAAATCAACGCAACCAACAAAAACGCGAGGCGTGCCGGACTTGCTATCAAACAGGACGGCGCGGGACCATTTACGGAATCCCATTTTTCTATAAAGGGACGTGTATGTGGGATGAAAGCATTCCAAAAATCGGCAAAGACGCCGCAGCGGGTTGCGTAGGTTGCGCGTGGTACGATATTGAGGAGTGGAGACGGCAGATAATTAGAAAATTGGAAGGTTTGTAAGAATGGGTTATAAAATAAACGTCAAAATAACGGGAAAATGAGATGACGGCAATAAATGTTGGAAGCGTATGTTCCGGAATCGAAGCCGCTTCTGTGGCTTGGGAAGCGCTTGGGTTTCGCTTTGAGTGGTTTTCCGAGACAGCGGCGTTTCCATCGCAAATTCTGCGTGAAAAGCACCCGCGTATTCCCAATCTTGGGGATATGAACGATATCCCTGTGTTATTAAAACACCAAAAAATACCGGCGCCTGACATTATATGCGGGGGTACGCCGTGCCAAGCCTTTTCTCTGGCAGGGTTGAAACATGGGCTAAAAGACCATCGCGGTAATCTTACAATGACGTTTGTGGATATAGCCGACGAAAATGATGCTGCGCGAGCCCCAAAAGGGTTAAATCCGGGTATTGTATTTTGGGAAAACGTAGAAGGCGTTCTTACCGACAAAACAAACGCATTCGGTTGTTTGGTCTCCTCATTGGCCGGGCTTGACGAAATAATATACTTATCAAGATGGCCGACCGCCGGTATTATACGCGGTAAAAAGAGGAACGTGGCGTGGCGGGTTTTAGACGCCAAGTTTTTTGGGGTCCCTCAACAGAGGCGAAGGCTTTATCTGCTTGCCGGCGGAAAAGAGTTTGCCCCTGATGTTGTTTTGTTTGAGCGTCGCACCGCCGCTTTTCCGGATTACCCGAAATCAGACCTGACATTTTCAAAAGACGGACATATGTTTGATGTTTTCCGTGAATATACAGATTGCATATATTCGTCTTATGGGACAAAGTGGAACGGAAATGCCGCAGCTTATAACGGCTCCCTATACATTGTGCAAGACAACCGCATTCGACGGCTGTCTCCGCTTGAATGCGAACGACTTATGGGTTTTCCGGACAATTATACCGACATCGCGAACGCATCGCTGACAAACAGGTATCAGGCCATAGGCAATTCATGGGCTGTCCCGGTTATCAAATGGATCGGTACGCGCCTAACGGATTACTTGTGCGGGAAGCTATTGCCGTTTGATTTTGAGGATTGTTTCGGAAGCGATATTATTACAGTGTTTGGAAATGGCGTAAACGCTTCCCCGCAACCGGAAAAGTGCTCTTTTGGCAATATGACGGATATCGTATCCGCCGATGCGCCCGAAAGTATCTACATTTCCCCGGTCGGCTGTTATGGAATTGTAAGAAGAAAACTGGAACGCAAGTTAAAAATGAACCCACGCCTGGAAAAGGTTCTCATAGAAATCTCTTCCTTATGGAACGCTGAAGAAATCGAGACGCGTTCCCGCATACAAAAGCGAGGCCGGTTCAGTGAATCCGAATATTTGCAATTAAGTTTTATCGCATAGCAATATTCTCCCTCAAAATGGTGGAGAGCCAAAAAATTAAATTTTTTTGACACATTGTCGTCCCATAATATATATATGGTTATGTTCATATTTAAACATATTAATTTTTTGATATTATGGAGCAAGGAGAAGCGCCTCGTAGAGGGGCGATAACAGAGCCGTCCACGCTCTGCCCGGTAATTCGGTATCACAACATATAACACTAAAAGTAAGGAGAGGTGCCTTGGCAGTAAAAATTCGCTTAGCCCGTTCGGGCCGAAAAAAAATCGCGACCTACCGCGTGGTCGCCGCTGACAGCAGGACGCAGCGCGACGGCAAGTTTTTGGAGACGGTCGGCTACTACGACCCCCAAACGAACCCCAAGACTTTCCGGTTCAAGAGCGACAGGGTCGCCTACTGGATAAAGCAGGGCGCCACCCCCACGCTCACCGTCAGGAATCTGCTCAAACAGGACCGCTTCTACGAGAGGCAGGAGCAGATAGAAAAGGGCGCCGCCCCGGAGAGCGTTACGCTGGAGCGTAAACCGGAGAGGAAGCGCAAGCCCAAGGTTCACAAGGTCAAGAGCAGCGATTAGCGGTTAGTTACAGGGTACAGGCCACAGGAGAAACCGCAGGGGCCGGACGCTCTTGCCCGCCCCTGTTAACAGGTTTGGAACGGTATGGATTTGATAGCCATCGCGGTGATAAAGCGCGCCGTCGGCCTGCAAGGGCACTGCGGCGTTATGGCCTACGGCGAAACGCTGGGGCGGCTTGATACGCCAGCCGCCGTGTACATCGGCGAAAGCGACGTCCGGGCCAAAGAAGTCTCGATTTTGCGTATTGAGCTGCGTCCGCAAGGCTACGTGGTGTTGCTCGACGGTATTAATGACAGGGACGCGGCCGAGGCGATTCAGGGACTAAGCCTCTACGTGGGCGAGGACCGGCTCCCCAAATTAGCCGACGGCGAGGATTACCATTTTCACCTCAAAGGGATGAACGTGGTATCCTCATCAACGGGCGGTCCGATAGGCACGGTACGCGACGCCGTCAACCTGCCGTCGACGGACGCCTTAGTGGTAATGTCGGCAGACGGCCATGAAATAGTAATACCGTACAATAATCAGGCGGTGGTCAAGGTTGACAAAGTGGGAAAAGTTATAACGGTTGACGATTCATACATAGAGGAACTATTATAACGACGGCTGGTGTCGATGATAACCTTTGATATCCTAACCCTCTTTCCGGCCATGTTTGAGGGCGCTTTTTCCGACAGCATCATAAGGCGCGCGGTCGAAAAGGGTTTGGTCTCTATCGGCATTCACAACATCCGCGACTACTCCGACGACGCGCGCCACCAGACGGTAGACGACTACCCCTACGGCGGCGACGCGGGAATGTTGATGAAGCCGGAACCGTTAGCCGGGGCCATCACGGCGGCGAGGGAGCGTTTAATCGGCAGTAATCCCGCGGTCGTCTACATGACGCCGGCGGGGAGGCTTTTGAACCAGGACACGGTGAAGGAGCTTGCGGAAAGGGAATCGCTGATACTCCTCTGCGGCCGCTACAAGGGTATCGACCAGCGCGTAGTGGACAGTTACGTGGACATGGAACTGTCCATAGGCGACTACGTGCTGTCCGGCGGCGAGATTCCGGCGATGGCGGTGGTGGACGCGGTGACGCGCCTGATTCCGGGGGTTCTGGGCAATATGGATTCGGCGGAGACGGACTCGTTTCACAGCGGCCTGCTCAGCCACCCGCACTACACGAGGCCGGAGGTCTTTGAGGGAATACGCGTGCCGGAGGTGCTTGTCAGCGGCCACCACGCGAACATTCGGGAGTGGCAGCGGGAGAGGTCGATAGAGGTAACTATGGAACGCAGGCCCGATTTGCTTAAAAAGTATTACGGCGGAGTCGACGAAACAGGTGAGGCCGGGCGATAGATTATCGGTCGGCACAAGTGTCGAATATAAATCAATAACATAAAAATTAAATTTCGGAGGGGTGTGATGAACGACATCATCAGGGCAGTGGAGAGGAAGCAGTTGCAGGACCGCAAGGTAGAGTACGGCGCGGGCGACACGATAAGCGTCTCGTTTAAGATTCGCGAGGGCGACAAGGAGCGCATCCAGCTGTTTCAGGGCGTCGTGGTGCAGACGAGCGGTTCCGGATTGGGCGAGACGGTAACCGTCCGCAAGTCGAGCGGGAACGTATACGTGGAGCGTATCTTCCCGACGCACTCCCCGCTTATCGCGGAGATAAAGGTGCTCAAGCGCGGGCGCGTACGGAGGGCGAAGCTCTACTATTTGCGCGGGCTGACCGGTAAGGCCACGCGTATCAAGGAGAGGAAGGCGAAGTAGCGGCTGGCCGCGGGAGATTTTGATGCCGGTAATACGGGAGCGGGCGAGTGTGTCCGCCCCCCCTCCGCCGCCGCTTTCCTGCGCGGCGCGGCGGCGATTGTGGCCGGGCTTTTGGCCTGCACGTCGCTTCCCGCAGCAGAATCCCCCAAAAAAAGTGATTTCCCTCTTGATTTTCACGTGAAAAATAACTACCATTGAATTAGGGGGGCGGCTGAGGCCGCTTGAAAACGTAAACAAAAGAACTAAAAAGGGGGATTGCCGTGAAAACAAAGAACTTAGTCGTGAAACTGCTGATTTTGCTCGTATTGACGCTGACCGTCGCCGCGCCGCAGGTTCAGGCCGCCGTTACGGACTCAAGCGCGACGCAGACAACGCAAGAGCTTACAATTTACGCGAACAGGTAATACACATTGCGCGGAGGGCGTTTTCCGCCAAAGAGACATCGCCCGGAGGGGTCCGTCGGTATTCCCCCACCGACGCGCAGACCGTTAAAACTCCCGGTGATGTTCTCTCGGCGGTCTTTTAACGCTTATCTCCTTATTCGCCGCTTATAAAGAAGCTAAAAATTAAATCCGCCCATTTGGTTGGGTCTAAAGAAATCAAAATCGGCCGCGTGGAAGCAAACGACATCGACCAAAGACCCAAACCGTAAAAACATTTAATCCCGCGACCATATAATTTTACGGTTCACCTTAACTTTTATCGCTGCGTAAGAGGCGAATTTATAGATAGTGTCCGCATTGCAATCAATTCCTCCGCCTTCGTATACCCCGTTGACAGGGGGCCGGCACACACCGCTTGTAATTCCCATTAAACTGTTATTTCCTTTACAAAACAAAAACATCACTTCATATCTTATACTTAAAATTTCACAGGAGGTTTTATGGTTTACGGTTACATTCGCGTTTCCACCGACAAACAGACGGTAGAGAATCAACGTTATGAAATCAACAGGTTTTGCGAGCGGAACGTTATGGTCGTAGGGCGGTGGGTGGAGGAGACGATTTCAGGGGCAAAGGCAGTCGGTGACAGGGAACTCGGACGGTTACTTAAGGCGATGAGGAAAGGCGACACCATTATTTGTTCCGAGTTATCGCGGCTTGGGCGGAACTTGCTTATGATAATGGGAATTCTGAACGAGTGTATGAGCCGTGACATTCGGGTTTGGACTATCAAGGACAATTATCGATTGGGCAATGATATAAACTGTAAGGTATTAGCCTTCGCCTTCGGGTTGTCGGCGGAGATTGAGCGGAATCTTATTTCGCAGCGCACTAAGGAGGCTCTTGCCCGTAAGCGGGCGGAGGGTGTGATACTGGGGCGCCCCAAGGGCAGGAAATCAAAGGTCAGAAAACTGACCGGCAAAGAGGCGGACGTTAAGGCCTTGTTGGATAAAAAGGTGTCCAAGTCGGCTATCGCGCGGATTCTTGGGGTACATCGGCTGACAGTGCTGGCGTTTGTAAGGGATATTTCGTAGGCAAAAAAACACCTCAAAAAATTGGAACTTTCTTTGAAAAAAATGTATATTGTGGATACAGGGGTATGTTTAGCCGATGAAAATCCGCTTCAGGAAAAATATAACCCCATAACCCCTAAAAACAGGAGTGTGCGATGAAAAGTCGGAACATGAGCAAGGCAGTGCGAGGCGTTTTCGTTTTGGCGGTTGTTGCGCTTACCGCCGCGGTATCCGCGGGCTGCGCCAAGAAGGTCTCCCTTGAGGAGGGCAGGGCGAAGGTTCAGGAGTTGGCGTCTAAGGGGGTTCCCGAACGGGAGATGTCCGATATCAAGATGTACCTCTTCCAGATGGAGACGGCGCAGAAGACAGGGCAGAACTATCAGTTCAGGATGTATCAGGATTCACTCACCGGCGCGCTTGGGGCTTTTGAGGCGCGGATGTCGGAAATACTCAACAACGCGGGGCCGTTCATGGATTCTCTCAGGCGCGTTTGTGACGGCAAGATGGCGCTGCTTAACGGGTTGCACCTTGAGGCCGCGGAGAAGGGGAAGAAGCCCGTCGACTCGCTCATGGCCGTAGAGAGCCAGAAGTTGTACGCTCGCAGCCGTCTTGAAGACTGGTCGCTTGAACTCGACACGCTGGTCACGCAGCAGAAACTCGCCGACTCGCTGCGCGGCGAACTCGTGGGAATATGGGTGATGGAGAAAGAATCGCCCGACAAGCGCTACAAGAGGGTGGAGCGTACCGAAATCCACATGAGGAAGGACGGGACGCTGTTCATCATGGAGGGCGGGAAAGGCAAGCTCGACGACTATTCGTCGGACGACTGGCTCTTTGAGTCCCACGGGACGTGGGACGTCAAGGGCGACGAGGCCCAACACTACATAACGCGGGAAAAGCTCGTTCGCCAGATATACACCGGCATAGACCCGCAGACCAACAAGCCGCGGACAGAGAAGAAAGCTCCGTATGACTCTACCGTGGCAAAGGGGAAAAAGGTCAAGTTTATTCCGTGGGATGAGTTGAATAAGGATTACAAGCGGTTTAGGAAGTGACGGGAATGAGGTATGGGCGATTCGTGACGGATTCAAAGCGTACGGTTAATGTCCGCGATTGCTTTTGACGGCAGCATTGTGATAAAAAACGCGACGCCGATAAGCGAAAAGTAAACAAACATAAGAGAATAGTTCGCGCAGACACTGTCAAAGAGCCCGTGCACGGAAAACGCGATGACGGCAAAGGCAACGGCGTTGGCGGCGCCGTTGTTTTTGTGTTTGCGAAGAATGGAGAACACAATCGCGGCTCAGCCCTGCCTTACGGCTTTTACGAAAGCGTTAAACCTGTCGCTTTTCGCCAGAATGTGTCTGAAATAGAAAAAGTACGCGAGAACGCCCAATAAAAGCATATTCTCGACAAATATGACGGTCATCAAGATAGTCATGCGCTTTGGGCGCGCTTTGTACTCTGGAACAAACGGCGGGTCTACTATAATGAGCGGCGACACGTCTCTGGCCTCCTGGAGCCTTGCCTGCTCAAACTCCTTGGTAAGCAGGAGAATCAACTGGTTCTGAACCTCAATATCCCTAAGCATCTTGGCATACTCGGGAAACAGCTTCGACGACCGGTCCAGGCTGGGAATAACGTTGGGGCTCTCCCCGGCCTCGTACTCTTTGAGCTTCGCGTCGTACACACGCTGGTTTTTCTTGAGCTCCGTCATTTCATGCGTTTGCCCGGTGAATTCGTTTTTGATGGAGGCGATTTTCAGTTCGTTCATTAGCGCGGCGGCTTTCAGGTCGGCGTAGGCTTGAAGGGAGAGCTTGGCCTGCTCCGGCACGTCGTAGGCCTTATGCGTATTCTGGAACACTTGAAATATGGTCTGAAGGCTGTCCATTTTTTCGTTTTGGAAGGCTATCTGCCTTTCGACGAACACACGATTCCGCTGCGCCTTGTCTATGCTTATCTCGCGAATAACCGAGTCCACGATGGCGAAGGTAAAATCAGCCATCATCTTGGCGGTATCGGGCGAGGGGTAGTAGCACGTAATGCTGTAGGAGACGGTCTTTGTCATGCCCAATCCGCCCTTTTCGTCGGCATCAAGTATGACGTACTTCTTTAGGCGCTTCGCCGCGAGTCCGAATTGGTTTTTGCTTTTCTCAAGTTCAAAGTACTTAACTAAGTTAAACTCGTCAATGATTTTTCGCTTTGTGGCGTTGCTTTGGAAAACGACCTCAACCTGTTCCGCCGACGCGCCGCCGCCTAAGGATAAAGCCGCCGTGGAGAGGTTCATCAGCGAGAGCGCGGACACGCCGCTTTCCCCCGCCGGCGGCAAAAACGTCACTGTAGCCGAGTACTCTTTCTTCAGCATTGAGAACGTGTACACCCAACCGGCGGCGCACGCAATCACAAAATTGACTGTCAATAACCACCGCTTCCTGTACAAATACGCGCAAAACGCGTCAAAAACACCGATATTCATAGCTATACCCTTGCCAAAAAGGCGCTTTAGCGTGCCATAGAATTACCCGTTCCTCTATAAAATATACAATTTGCCCGCAACATTAATGTATATTTATATTTTATAAAAGGCGGTCCGGAACTTTGTGTGAACGAAAACCTCGGATATTAAGGGAAAGTATGGAACCAAGGCACGTACGCCGCGCAACGGCGGTGATTTTAGCGCTTGTCCTCGCGGTATGCGCTTACGGACAGTCGGCGTTGACCCAACCGACCGAGATGACGAAACGGAGGATGTCGTTAAAGGGCTCCGAGTCCTCCACGTCCACGACGATGGGATTTGGGGTGGGAGCTTCTTTTGACCAGCTGTTTGCCCACCCGCAATCCGGTATGATTCTGCCGGACGACAACTCCATAGACGAGAACGAGTACCTTATCGGCGCGGGAGACGTCTTTTTTATCACCGTGGTGGAGTCGCCGTCGCTCAAGTACACCGCCGCGGTCGACCAGAACGGCAAGGCGTACATACAGAACGTCGGCCTGATAAACGTCGGAAAGATGTCCTACGCCGAGGCCAAGAAAGCCATTTCCCAATATATATCCTCCCGGCTGAAGAATCCGTCGGAGATATACGTGGCGCTCGTCCAAACCAAAAACGCCACCGTCTCCTTTACCGGCCAAATCAGCGCCCCCGGCTCCTACGAGCTGCCCGGCGCCACACGCCTCCTCGACGCCTTAAAGACGGCCAACGGTAACGAACTGCCCCTCGCCTCCGACGCGGACCTGCGCCGCGTACAGTGCCTCGGAAGCGGCGACAGCGCCGTGTTCTACGACCTGCTGGCCTACCTTTACAACGGCGACGCCAAGCAGAACCCGTACGTCTATCCGGGCGACAGAATCCGTATCAGCCCGACCACCGACAAGGTCTTCATCAGCGGCGCTGTAAGGTCGCCGCCACCCGGCTACTACCCGCTCAAAAAGGGTGAGACTATAGGGGAGTTCCTGACGATGTTCACACTCGACAACACGGCCGACCTCGACGCCATCATCGTGTACCAGCCGACTGAAAATACCAAGAGGATTATATCAAGCTCAAAGGCCGATTATGTGCTAAACGACCTCGACGCCATAACCGTCCCCGTAAAGAGGAACTACTCCGGCATTTACACCGCCTCCATAGCCGGCGAGATAGCAAGCCCCGGACACTACCCGATTGTGGAAAACTCCACAACCGCACGGCAACTCATAGATATGGCCGGCGGCGTAAAGGCCTCCGCTTTCTTAGACCAGGCGGTCGTCATACGCCCGCTCAGGACGCTGCCCGACCGTTTCAACAACGGCGCGACGCAGATGGGCGCGGTCAGGCCGGAGCGCGGTTCCGCCGTCGCCGTCGCCTCCGCCTCACGCGATTACGCCGTCATCCGCCTCATACTGTACAACGCGGACAATGTCCTGCTGGAGCCGCAAGACCAAATCATCATCCCTAAAAAGGACAACTTCGTCTACATCAGCGGAAGCGTGAGAAGCCCCGGCGCCTACCTTTTCATACCGGGAAAGGACAGCCGCTACTATGTGACCCAGGCCGGCGGATTCAGCAACAACGCCGACAGGACCAACGTGCAGGTCTTCCTTAAATACGGCGACGCCGTGCAGGGCATAGAACCCCGTTGCGTGGAGCCGGGCAGCGTGATTATCGTGCCCGCGTCGGTACAGAACAAATTCCTGACCCAAGTTCTGTTGCCTATCATATCCACGCTCGCCACAACTATCGGCGTGGGGCTGGCAATCTACAACTCCAGGTAGCGCGCCACCTCTTCTATCGACGGAACGACCACCCCCTTGGGCGCGCAGTCCGCCGCCCTCCCGTAGTAACGCCTGCCGGCGCCCTCGTCGCCGGCGCGGAACTTTATCGACGCGAATCGCAACAGTATCCTGCTGCGCTTGTACCGCTCCTGTGACGTATCAATAACGGCCATCGCGCTGTCAAGATACCTCTCGGCGGCGGCGTACGCGCCTTTGGCCGTCTCGTTGTCGGCTTTCAGAATGTATATAGTAGAGAGCATCCGCCCCTCATTGACCTTCCTGTAGTAGGTCAGCGCCGCGTCAACGGCGACTTCGTCGGCGATTTTCGTGGCTAAGCTGCAATCTATCATGCCGCGAATCACCGAGAGGTAGTGTTCGGAGTCCCTCCGGTCGGCGGTCGAGGCGGCGGTTTTGAGCCACTCCCGCGCCTGCCCCCCGTCGCCGCCCGCCGCGAGGCAGAGGGCGAGGAACGCCGCGGCCATCGAGGCGTGGGCGCCGTCGCCCATAGCCAAAAACTCTTCGTAAGCCCCGCGGTGATAGAGGACGGCGCTGTCGATACTCCCCATCTCGTAGTAGACCCGCCCGATATTGGAGAGGTACCTTGCCGCCCCGTGGCCGTGGTCGGTTTTGCGCGCCGACATATAGCCCTTCCTGTAGGTCTCCGCCGCAAGCGGCATATTGCCGTCGAGGAAGTAGCCGTACGCCCGCGAACCGTAGACATCGTCGTCGTGCGGTTTGGGCTTATTGCGACCGGCGCAACCGACGCAGCCGGCTAATATCAATACAAAAATCGCCGGCGCCAATACCGACGCGGATGTGCTGGTTGTGAGGATATTTTTCTTCATGGCGTTTCCGCCAGGTGCGGGTTTTTGGGCTGCGGGCCGCTTAACTGCCTGAACATCCAGCCCTCCCTCAGCGACTTTAACATATACTCCGCCTCGTCCAAGTCGCGTTGCAGCCTGTTCATTATCTCCGGGACGTCGTCCGAGACCGTCTTCACGTTTTTCAGGATGCCGCCGATTTGGTTTATCGTCCCGTTTGCCGTGTTTACCATGGTGTAAAGCGTGTCGATAAACATCGCGCCGCCCCTGCCTAACGCGGTAACCGTCAGCAACAGCGAGTCGGCGTTGCGGACGGTGCCGCGGGCGTCTTCGGCGACCCTCCCGACGTTTGAGGCCAGTGTTAAGGCGCCGGTTGCGGTTCGGTTGATATTCCGGTATAGGGTGTCGTTCACGAACAACTGCCCCACGGTGCCCTCCCCCTCCTTTATACCGTTAACGATGGCCGCGATGTCGTTCAATAGCGCCGTCGCGGTATCTATAATGCCCATGGCTATCGCTATAAGCCCGTCCAAGCCCGACGCCTTTTCAAAACCCAATGTATCGCCGTCCCGTACTTCGGGCGATTGCGCCGTTCCGCCGTGCAGCTCTACCTCCCAGTCCCCGACAAAGCCCCGTTGCTTCAAACGGGCTTTGGTGTCGCCCTTAACCAAGTGCCTGTACCTGCCGTTGATGTCGAAACTCACGTGCACCTCCCCCTCCCTCACGAGATTAACGTCCGTCACGTGGCCTATGGCCGTTCCGGACATACTGACCTGGTTGCCTTTTTTAAGCCCCTCGCTGTTCTCGCAGACGGCGTGCAGCGCGCACCATTTTTGCAACAAATCGCTTTTCACCACCGTGAATATCAACAGCGCCGGCACGGCGAGCGCCGGTATTAATACGAAGAGCCCCACAAAGACGGGGCGGTGTCTTCTTACGAAAGGCTCTACGGCAGGATGTGACCTGTGTTTATCGCGCGTCATCATGGTCGTATCTCCGGTCGTGTTTCAAATCGCGTACCCTGGCAAAGGCCGTCGCCGCCGGTTCCAGGCGCCCGCCGCCCAACATAAAGCGTTGCGCCGCGAGCTCCGGCCAAACGCCCAGCGCGTGCGTCGCCATCAGGATGCCCATACCGCCGCCCATCCATCGCTTGCGCAGGACGCCCGCTATCATTTTTGCCGTGACGGGGTCAATCCCGCTGAACGGCTCGTCAAGTATCAGGAACGCGGGCTCGTTTACGAGCGCCCTCGCCACGGCAACGCATTTGAGCTGCGCGACGGAGAGCGCTTCGGGAAACCGCTTTTCGATGCCGCGGCCTATATCAAGTTCGCCCATAAGCGCCCTCACCCGCTTTTCTATCGTCTCGGAACCCAAATCATCCCCGCCGCACTTGAGCGGCAACGCTATGTTGTCGAAAGCCGAGTGGTTCGATATCAGCGCGTACCCCTGAAAGACGTAGCCGATAGACCTGCGCCGGCCGTACAGCTCATAACGCGACATAACCGTTATGTCGTCGCCGTCCCACAGAACCGCGCCGCTTTGCGGCCTGGTCAGACCGGCGCAAAGTTCGAGCAGCGTAGACTTCCCGCATCCGCTGCGCCCGCCCACTATGGCCACGCCGCCTTCGGGCACGGTCAAGTCAACACTATCCAATATAGTATTTTCCCCGTGCCGATACGACACTTTGCGCAGTTCCAATCTAAAGGACATAGTATCCGACGCTCAGGAGCAGGTTGACCGCTATGGTGAAAAACATCGACCCGACAACCGCGTTTATGGCCGCGATGGGCACCATGCGCACGTTGCGTACGCTCAAACCATAGTACGAACTGGTAAGCGCGACAATTACGCCGAAAGCGACGCTTTTGAGCAGGCTGACCGCGACGTCCCTGAATTGCAGCGCGTCTAACACCCTGCCGAAATATATCCCCAGCGGCACGCCGGTCAAAAGCCACGCCACAACGAGCCCGCCGCAGATTGCTATGGTGATGAAGTACAGGTTGAGGCAGACCACGGAGGCAACGATGCCCACAAAAGCCGGCTGAACGATGAACTGTATGGGGTCTATACCCATCACCTCAAGCGCGTCGACCTCCCGCGACACACGCATCGTCCCGATATAGGCGGCAAGCGCCGTCCCCGAACGCCCCACGACCACGAGCGACGTGACAAACGGGCCGAGCTCGTCTACAAGGGCGATGACCAGTATTTTGCCGAAGTACTCCCCGACGCCGATTTTGGGCATATTGAACATGGCGACCAGGATGATGGCGCTGCCGCAAAGCACGGCGATAGACCCCACGAGCCAAAAGGCCTCCACGCCGGTGTAGAGTATCTGACGGTTTATCTGGCTCATGAGGGAGAGATTGGGCGTACGCCCCTTGCGGAAAGCGGCGTAGACGGTGTCGAAGAGCAGGCCGGCCATACCGCAGGCGGTGCGCCAAAGGCCGGCGAACCGTTTCCAGGAACCGGAGGCTATGCGGTTTAGGCCTCTTTTCGCGTTTTCTTTCAGCATTTTTTGCCTTTATAATAACCGTCATCGCGAGTGAAACGAAGCAATCCGAAATTCAACGCCTGTCTTTACGCCACGCATAAAACCTGTCCCAAAATCTACCGCGAGAACCGTGTTCCAATGACGAATAGATTATCGGGTCATCTGTAAATTCGAATATCTTACGGAATTCATCGACCTGTTTTTTCCGCTGAGAGCGTGACAGTTTGTCCCCCTTGGTCAGTACCGGCAGTACCCGCCGACCCAACCCGGCCAGCCATTCGTTGGCCTCCATGTCCGCCTTAGCGCCGGGGTGGCGGATGTCGAGCAGCCAAATGATTCCGTCCAAGTTGTCCCGTTTGCCGCAGTATTCGGCGATTAGTTTGCCCCACCGCTCCTTCTCGGCGATGGAGGCTTCCGCGTAGCCGTAGCCGGGCAGGTCTACCCAAAAGAGCCCGTCATCCAGCCTGTATAAGTTGGCTAAGGTGGTCTTGCCGGGCTTTTTTGAGACGCGGGCCGGCGTCCCGCAGGCCAGGGAGTGGTTTATGAAAGTGGACTTTCCAACGTTCGACCGCCCCAAAACGGCGTACTCATCGCCTGTTGGCGCGGGCAACTCTTTGAAGTGCGCCGCCGAGCATACGAACTCCACGGAATATTTTTTTTGCGCCTCGGACATTTTTCATCCATGCTTGGGTGTGCTATAATATAATTCATGCGGGTTTAATTTAACAAAGTATCGGTCAATCGGTTTTTATTATATTTCGAAAAAATAGCTTTTTCATCCATACCAAGATGTGCTATAATGTAATTTATATACATTATGGACATCCAAACAGCAATCAAGCAAGTAACATCCGGCCATAGCCTCTCCATCGCCGACACTTCCGAGGTCTTCGCCTCCATCATGGAGGGGCTGGTCACCGACGCGCAGATTGCCGCGCTTATCGTGGCGCTTCGGATGAAAGGCGAGACCCCGGACGAGATAACCGGCGCCGCCTACGTCATGCGCGACAAGGCCGCGCACATCTACGCGAGCTCCCGCAAAAACCTGATAGACACCTGCGGCACGGGCGGCGACGGTTCCAACACTTTCAACATCTCCACCGTCGCGGCGTTTATAGCCGCCGGAGCGGGCGCTAAGGTGGCCAAGCACGGAAACCGCTCCTTCTCCAGCCGCAGCGGCAGCGCCGACGTCCTCGAAAGCCTAAACGTCAACATCAGCCTGAACGCCGAACAGATAAGCGTCTGCCTCAAGGAACTGGGGATAGGCTTCCTCTTCGCGCCGGCCCTCCACGCCGCCATGAAGTACGCCGCCGCCGCCCGCAAGCAGGTCGGCATCAGGACCATATTCAATATAATAGGCCCGCTGGCAAACCCGGCTCGCACCACAAGCCAACTGCTCGGCGTCTTCTCCCCCGACCTCACGGAAACCATGGCTCAGGCGCTCCAAAATATGGGCAGCGACAAGGCCTTCGTCGTACACGGCCTCGACCCCATAGACGAAATATCCATTTGCGGCCCGACCAAAATCTCGGAGATACGCGGCGGCGAAATCGCCACCTACCAGGTAACGCCGGAAGACTTCGGCTTCAAAAGGGCGGCGCTGACCGACATACAGGGCGGCGCCCCAGGCTACAACGCCGCCGTCGTCATGGACATACTCAAGGGCAATAAAGGCGTCCCAAGAGACGTAGCCGTACTAAACGCCGGCTTCGCGCTGTGCGCGGCGTCGGTGACGGATACGCCCAAAGAGGGCATAGCCGCGGCGGAGAAGTCAATAGACTCGGGGGCGGCGCTGGAAAAATTAGAGAGGCTTAGGGAGCTGTCCAATCGGTTGGCGAAGTCGGGCGCCGTTAGCTGATATGGTATGGGCAGGATATATTGCTTTATCCCGAATAACTATAAAAAACCTTTTGCCGTATCCGCCCGCTCGATACCGAACGGCCTGTTGGAAAAGGGGTATAAATTTTAAGTCTTTAAAAAGGCGGAAGCTTTGAGCGTAGGTAACTTTTCTTGGGTAATCCCCGGCAAGCTCGCCGGCTGTTCCCTGCCGTACTTCGGCTCCGGTGACAGCGACGATGCCGCCTGGCTCGCGGGGCAGGGGGTGGGTATGCTGGTTTCGTTCGTGAAGCCCGACGGCGACCCGGCCGGGGAGTGTCTGCGTAACGGTATCGAATGGATTTGCTATCCCATCCCCGATTACGGCGTTCCGTCCGACGAGGGCGCTTTCGGGGAACTTATAGACAGGGCACTGGACGCGATACGGGAGGGGCGCGGCGTCTGTTTCCATTGCTACGCCGGTATAGGGCGTACCGGGATGGCGCTCGCCTGCGCGTTGGGCAAGTACCTAAGGCTAGACGCGGAACAGGCGATTGCGACGGTACGCAAGTGCCGGGCGTCCATAGAGTCGGAGTCTCAGGAAGAGTTCACAAGGCGGTTTCTGGATGGCGGGTGAGATAGAGGTTGACATTCAAAAGATACTCATAGGCGACGAGGAGCGGTTGAGCCCTTTCGCCAAGAGGAGCGACGAGTCTTTGGGGAGATGCCGCCCCATAGAGCGCGACCCTTTCCGTCTCGAGTTCGCCCGCGACGAGACGCGCATCCTGCACTCGCGCCCATTCAGACGGCTCAAACACAAGACGCAGGTCTTCCTGTCGCCAAACGACGACCACATCTGCACACGGATGGAGCACGTCCTCCACGTGTCGAGCATAGCCGCGGTCATCGGCCGCTGCCTGAACCTGAACACTGACTTGATAAACGCCATAGCCAAAGGGCACGATTTGGGGCACCCGCCGTTCGGACATACCGGGGAGAGCGTGCTCAATAAAATCATCGCCGAAGATAAAGGCGTGCCCGGCGGGTTCAAACACGAGATACACGGGCTGCGGGTGGTGGACAAGCTGACTAACTACGGCGCCGGGCTCAACCTTACATACGAGGTGCGCGACGGCATAGCCACGCACTGCGGTGAGAGCTTCGAGCGGATAGTATGCCCCGACCGCGGCCGGGACCTGCATAAACTCGAGTCGCTGGACGACCGCACCGGTATGCCCGCGACGCTGGAGGGGTGCCTCGTGAGGCTGGTTGACCGCATCGCCTATCTCGGACGCGACTTGGAAGACGCTATCAAGGCGCGCCTTATAAAGAAAGAAGACATCCCGCGGGAAGTGACGCGGGGGTTGGGCGCCGACAACGGGCGTATCATCGGGGTCTTCGCGAACGACACCATCGCGAACAGCGCCGGCAAGGACCGGATAGAGATGAGCGAGGAGATATTCGGCCTGATGAAGACGCTGAAGGAGTTCAACTACGAGCGCATCTACAAGCATCCGGAGGTAAAGCGGGTGGCCGACAAAGCGAACAAGATGCTGGAAATGCTGTTCTACGAGGTGGAGAGGATATACGAAAAATCCGAGCGCGGCCGCGGCGCGCCATTCGTGGCCGCGACGGTGAAAGCGTCGCCGGTGTTGGAGACATTCTTCAGATTCACGAAAAACACAAACTACAACGACGAGATAGAACCGTGGCGGGTGGTGGCCGACTACGTAGCCGGCATGACCGACCACTTCGCCGAAAAGACATTCACGCAACTGTTCATGCCGTCGCCGTTTGTATGAACTGCGCGGCCCGGTAAATATATTTGCGTACTTAAACGGCATAAATTATATTTAATCGGGTAATACGCAACTTGAATAACACAGTTTGCCGCATCGCCGGAAAATAGCCGGCTTTAGGCGGAGGTCAAACAGGAGAAATCTTTTAATGGAGACTATGGAAAGTTCCACGGTCGCGAAGCTTGTGGAATATTTTAACAACGCGTCAATATCCGTCTTAGCGCTGTTTGCGGTATTTGGGGCAATTAAGGTCTTTTGGCGAAAAATCTTGCGCGTTGACGCGTCTCCGACGGCAAAGGGGCAAAAGAGCGGCTACGCGCTATTTTCGGCGTTTTGCCTCGCCGCAATCGCCGCGTTCGCTTTTGAGGCCACGTTTTTCAACTTTCAGCCTTACCTGAAACTCTTCGCCGGCCCGGAGCTTGAAAGCACGGATGTCTCCCCGGAAAATCCGCAAATCCTCCGGACTACCGGCGGCGTGTCGGCGGAAATATTAACGGAAACGGACGAAAAAACAAATCTTACCAGCGGCGGGGTGCGTTTCAAAAACCTTAACATGAACGTCACATCAATATTTGTCGCTGTTGAGTTTGACGAAGCCGAAACCATGGAAATGAAAATACTGTGGACCGACGGTCTGTCCAACGCGAACAGTTTCACAAAGAAACTTTACAAACGCGTACCCCGCGAGAATTACACGCCGCTCCAGCCGTATGGGAAAGTTTCGGAACTCAAAATCATGTTTTCCGCACCCAACAACGCGGAGAGCACTATAAATATCGCGTCCATCGCGTTGAACAAACGAATACCGTTCTATTTCAGCGGTCTCCGCCTTATTGTCGTGTCGTTCGCGTTATTTGCGCTCATTTGCCTCTTTAGAAAAGGTCCGCGCGCCCAAGCCGCCTACCGGTTGTTCGATTATAAATTCAATCCCGCTAACCGGAAACAAAACATCGTCTACGCGCTCTCGGTCGTTTTGTTAATCTTTTTTTCGTATTTGTGCATAAACACATCGCACGCGAAATCATACTTTGAATACCCGGTACACCAGCAATACAACAATTTTCTGGTTGACGCCCTAATGGAGGGGAGGACATGGCTGAATTACGGCACTCCGGAAAATCTGCTCAAGGCGGAGCGCCCGTACGACAACAATTACCGTATAGCTAACGGTTATAAATTCAACTCCGACGTAATGTGGGACTGGGCGTGGTACAAAGGGAAGTTCTACTGTTACTACGGAGTCGTCCCCGCCGTTATTCTTTATCTGCCCTATAAACTCATCTTTGGGGAATATCTGTCGAACAACGGCGGAATATTTGTGTTCACGTCGGTTATAATAATCCTGATGGCGCTATTGTGGCGGTTTTGCGTTAAAAAGTATATGCCCAACGCGGGATTCGCGTTTTATATGCTATCATTTTTCACTTTGTTTTTCGCAAGCGGCATATTCGTCCAGCTGCGGTATATACGCTTTTACAGTATAGTCCAGACCGCCGGATTAATGTTTGCGCTCGCGGGGAGCTTATTATTGTTGAAATCGGTGGAAAATGAAAAGATAAACCGCCTTAAAATATTTTTTGCGTGTCTGTGTCTGGCGCTGATAGCCGGATGCCGCCCCAGTATGATTTTTATGTCGGTTCTCGTTCCGGTTGTGCTATGGAAACACAGGTCGTGGAAACTGCTTCCGGTTGTCGTAATCCCATACGTAATAGTCGCTGTCCCGCTGTGCGTGTACAACTATGTCCGCTTTGACTCCATATTTGAGTTTGGAATTAATTACACGCTTGGCGCGTATAACGCGGGAGGTACCAAATTAATATCTCCGTTCGGAAAAATTATCCAGGTATTCATGGCTTTCACATCCTATCTTTTCGCTCCCGGCAGATACTCCCTGTATTTTCCGTTTGTCGAGGGCTATCCGCTAAAAGACGCTTACGTGATGGGTATGTATCTCCAAAATCAGCCCGGTGTGGGGCTGGTAAATTTTCCGATAGTATTTTGTCTGCTGTATCTGTTTAAAAACATCCTGAATAAAAAACAGGCGGCGGAACGCGACACTGCGCGGCCCATATTGCGCGGCGGTATTATTGCCGCCGCGATTACGGTAATTTGCGACTCGCTGATGGTCGGTTTCCAAGGGCGCTATTTGTTGGATTTCGCCTTTTTTGTAATTCTACCGTCGCTGTTCTGCGCGTATTCGTGGTGCGCCGATACCGACACAATAACGCCTCAAAACAAAAATCGATGGGGCGTTGTATATACGCTGCTCGCCGTAAGCATATTCGTCGGTTTGTTCCTTTGCGTAACCGGAGTGTTTGTGGCCGGAATCGCCGGAGAGATGTTTTACAATCAGGCGCTATACCGCTACCTTGAGTGTTCGTTGGGTATTTTTAGAAATATATGATATTGGGGAAGCTCAAAATGTTCGATTATCTATGCATGGAAAACTCCACAATCGCGCTTATCATACGCAATTTTAATATCATATCGACCGTTGTTTTGGCGTGTTCGGCGATTTACGGGCTTATCGCATTATTATTTATTATACGCAGAAAATATCCGGCAACGTTTTTATCGGCGTTTTGCACCGCGACGCTTCTCGCGTTTGCCGCAGAAACCGTATTCTTCAATTATAAGCACTATTTGAAATATTTTGCCGGCGGGGAAATTAACTGTACCGAAATCTCCGTTTCAAATACGCCGAAAATTTCCGACAGCAGCGTAACATCCGATTTCTTCTTATATAAAGACGGCGACAAAACCTTAGAAAGCTCGGTGCTTTTCAAAAATCTCAACAGAAAGGTTACTTCGGTATTTGTTCAGCCTAATTTCGATAACCGCGAACAATTGAACGTACGGATAAGATGGGAGGATGAAAGCGATGTCATTGTGGGTACCGGCGCCGTTTTGGGCACTCGTATTTTTCAAAGAACGCTCTACAAGGCTCTGCCTCATGAAAACCATCTTGCCCTCCACACCAGCGGGAATGTTTCCAAACTCGAAATTATTTTTGACGAAGAAATCTTATTTGAAGAGGTCTCACAAATCACCGTAAACAGGCAGATACCCTTTTATTTCAGCGGTTTACGCCTTTTTGTCGTTTCATTGCTGTTTTTCGCGGTTATTTTGTTCGTGTATAAACCGCTTCGCGACAAGGCCGCTTATTATCTATTTGAGTACAGGTTCGAACCCACAAACAAGAAACAAAACGCCATTTACGTCTGTTTGGTCATTCTGACGATTTTTTATGCGTGGTTTTGCGATTATACCACCGTTTGGAAAGTCGATAATGACAACATTGACCTTTACAACGGATATTTAGTCGATGCGCTTATATCCGGTAAAACAAATATAAACACCGGACACCCGGAATTACTGCACAACCTCGAAAAACCACATAATAAGTGGCAGCTCAGATTAAACGGTTATGATGAAAAAAAATTGGGTGTTTGGGGCGACATCTGTTACTATAAGGAAAAATTCTACCTCTACTACGGCATTGTTCCCCTGGCACTTCTTTATCTGCCTTACAGGCTCATTACGGGAAACTATCTGTCATACCACGCCGCAACGTTCATATTTGCCTCAATTGCCGTGCTCTTTCTATCGCTGCTTTGGCGATTTTCAGTCAGGAAGTATATGCCCAACGCTCGGTTTGCGTTTGTGTTGCTGTCTTTTTCGGCGCTGTTTTTTGTAAGCTACTTTTTTGCCAACATAAGGGCTCCGGGCTTACATACTCTTATGTCGATGGCCGGAATAACGTTTCTGCTCACCGGAACATTTTTGCTGCTGAAGTCCATTGACAAAGAAAACATAAACCGTCTGTCACTATTCTTCGCGTGCCTCTGTTTTGCGCTCTCGGTAGGTTGCCGCCCCAATATGGTTTTAGCATCCGTTTTAGTTCCCGCCGTTTTGTGGAAACGCCGGTCATGGAAATTAACCCCGTTTATCTTAAATTCCTTACATCATGGTCGCGATACCGTTGTGCGTCTATAATTACGTCCGTTTCGACTCTATTTTTGAGTTCGGGTTCAAGTATTGCATCGCTCAAGCCGAAGGAACGGCGCCCGCAATGAACCCTATCGGACGTATGCATAGAACGTTCGTAATATTCATTCTTTACTTCTTTCGTTTTTTTACTTATTCGCCGCACTTCCCTTTTGTTGAACTGGTTCCGCCTGCCGGTTTTTATACATACATCTTCGGTTATCCCATCTGCTATAACCAGGGGGGCGGGTTAATAAATTTTCCGATATTGTTTTGCCTGTTCTATCTGTTTAAGAATATTCATCGCAAAGACAATCCGAGCGGCTTCTGCCTGTCATTGCTCTTCTTCGTTATTCCCGTTATCATGATATGCGGATATTCCATTATCGGCATATTTCACGGAAGATACTTAATGGATTGCGCGGTTTTCTTAGTGCTGGCGTCGTTATTTTGCGCCTATTATTGGTGCAACGATATGCGAGGTGTATGTGAATTCGGCGGCGACTGGGGAGGGGGGGGGGGGGGGGGGGGGAGCAAGGCCCCACCCCCCCGAAAAGGGTTTATTTATTTGTTACCCTTAGACTATTTATTATGTTTTTCCCTTTTTAAACTAAACCAAACC
>JAITCM010000012.1 GCA_031283085.1 Chitinispirillales bacterium
TCGCAACGCTTGCAATGACCGTCATTGCCTTGCGGTAAGATAAACAAGTTGCGAGACGCAAAGCGCCGAAGCAACTTGTTTATCGAAGGCGTTGCCAATCCAGATTTTTAGAGGTTCCCATATCTCAATAAGGGCGACATACATTCATTCATCTCATTGAGGAAACACCATGATTTCCGGCAACCCCATCGTCTCCGTCGAGAACCTTATCGTCCGTTACGGCGAGAAGGTTGTTCTTGACGGGGTCAACGCGGCTGTCAACCAGTCGGAGATACGGGTGATTTTGGGGGGAAGCGGGTGCGGAAAGACCACGCTTTTGCGGTCGATTGTGGGGCTTATCAAGCCGTATTCGGGGCGGGTGAGGCTTTTCGGGCGGCAGATTGAGGATATGGAGAGCGACGCCGACTCGGATATTTTGAGACGGGTGGGGGTACTGTTTCAGAATGGGGCGCTCTTAGGTTCGCTGACCGTGGCGCAGAACGTGGCGCTGCCTTTGGAATTGCACACTGACCTGCAGCCGGCGGTTGTGGACGAAATCGTTCGGTACAAGCTGTCGCAGGTTGAATTGCCGCACGCCTGCGGCCTCTTTCCCGGCGAACTCTCCGGCGGAATGCGCAAACGGGCGGCTTTGGCGCGGGCGCTGGCTCTCGACCCCCCGCTTCTCTTCTGCGACGAACCAAGCGCCGGATTGGACCCCGTAACCAGCGCGGGATTAGACCTGTTGCTGCTCCGCCTGAGGGAGACTCTGGGAATTACCGTGATAGTGGTGACGCACGAATTATTTTCCATAGAAAAGATTGCCGACAAGATACTGTTCCTGCACAGGGGCAAAACTCTCTTTGACGGGCTGTACACGGATGCCCGAAAAATAGAGGAGGGGCCGGTGGCGGACTTCTTTTTACGGAAAGAGACGACTTAACGCAGAGATTGCCTGATTGCTCCGCGACGCTTGCGATGACGGTCATTGCGAGGAGCGAAGCGATGAGGCAATCCATAAAAAGACTGTATAATTATGGGCATAACGGCGGCGCAAAAATTCCGATTAGGCATTTTCGTAATCATCGGCATGGCCATCTTAGCCGCGTTCATCATCATACCCGTCGGCATGAAGATGACGCAGCACAGGAAGACCTACGTCTCGATTTTCGAGGGCGAGTCGCTGCAAGGGCTGGAGCAGGGTGCCGCGGTTAAGTTCAACGGCGTGGCCATCGGCACGGTTCAGCGGGTGACCTACAACCCCGAGGCCATCAACAAGATGCGGGTGGAATTGAGCGTCATGGAGTCGTTTCCCATGCGTGTGGATATGTACGCCACAACCGGCCTTATCGGGATAACGGGATTGAAGTACGTGGAGATTTCCGGCGGCAGCAACGAGGCGGCGCTGCTAAAGCCGGGCGGGACGGTCCCCACGCGGGCGTCGCTGTTCGCGAGCGTCGGCGAGAAGGCCGAGTTGCTCATCGGGAAGGTGGAGACGCTGCTTGACCACCTGAACACAGTGACGACCCCCGACAGTTTGCGCTCCGTTAAGATAGCCTTAGACAACCTGGCGGCCTTGACCGGCGACGCGCGCGGCCTCTTTCGCAGCGCCGGCGGGGTAATTCCCTCCGTGATGACGGTTATTGACACGATACAGGCGTCCGTGAACGAGGTGCACAAAATCACGCTGGACGTAAAGGCGCTCACGGACACGCTGAAAGGCGGGGTCAGCGGCGCCAACATACCGGAGATAATGGCGAAGGCGGACTCCGCGGTCACGTCGGTAAAGACGCTCACGGACAATCTCTCGCTCATGGTGATGCAGACGCGCGAGGATTTTTCCGTAAGCATGGAAAATTTGCGGGAGGCGCTTGAGAGCGCCAGCCAGCTTATGAAAATGCTTGCCGACAACCCGTCTCTGCTTATTAGGGGCGAGGGTAAGGAGAGGGATAACAGATGAGCGGGGGTAACGGATATATGGGCAGCGGAATTTTCGGGCGGGGCGGTATGCCGCCGCGTCCGCGCGGGGTCGCGCTTCGGCGGGCGGCGGTCGTCTGCGTGTGTTTGGCGATAGGGCTCTTCGCCGGCTGCGCCAAGCCCCCGTCGCGGCAATATTATATGCTCACATATATGTCGCCCGACATGGAGCGCCGAGCTATGCAGAACCCGTACGCCTGCGTGATACGCTTGCGCGAATTCTCCATTGAGGAGGCCTACAACCGGTCGAATATCGTGTACCGTATGAACCCTTACGAGCTGCGTTACTACAATTATAAGTCGTGGGCGGTGAAGCCGACGCGGATGTTGACCGACCTCTTCTTCCGGCATCTTTCGTCGGTGCAGCTTGTAAGCGGGCTGGTACGCCGTTTTGACGAGGGCAGGAAGCCGGATTTTGAGCTTGTCGGTTTCATAGACGCCCTTGAGGAGTACGACAGCGAGGATATGCTTTTCGCCCACGTGTCCATCCGCCTGACCCTGACGAAGATTTCCGACGGGTCTATGCTTTACAGCCGGTCGTTTAGCCGCCGCAAGAAGGTTTACACGCGGGAGACCGGACTTGTCATAAAGGAGATGTCGCAGATAGTGGAGTATATATTCACGGAGGCGATTTCCGACATAGACGGAAAGTTGGCGGCGGAGTTTGGGATATCCGGCCACGGGGGGCCCGCATTCATACAGGTTGAGGAGCCGAATTTTACGGCGGAGGGCGATTGATATGCGGTTCCGCGCGGCTGCCCTGTTGTTGTTTCTGCCGTTGCCGTTCGCTACGGCCGCTCCGCCGCCGGATTTGCCGGGGGAGGAGCTGACCGACCGGCAGGTATTCCAGCAGAAGCGAAACCACGGCGACATGAGCGCGGCGGCCATAGAAGACGCCATCGCGAGGGCGTCGCGGACGGAACGTTCCTGGCTTGAGGGAGCCATGGAGACGTGGAACGCGCCGCCGCTGTATATGCAGCAGGCTACCGACGGAACCATAATACCCTACGGCAAGGGAGGAATATTCGTTCCCACCTACACGGAGACGAGCTCCGAACCGGATATTGAGGTATTTGATTTGAGGGACAGTCTTGTCGCGTCGGGTCAACCGGGGCGTACCTTCGCGCTTGAGCCGGGCGAGTATAAGGTTATGCTCGGCAGCGGTTCGAGGCAGCAGCGCATCGTGAAAAACGTAAAGGTTGACGAGGGCGCCGCGCAGCCGCTTATCCCCGACTGGTCGGGGCTTGTAATAGACGTGGTCGACGAGCAGGGGGTGGCGCTCAAGGGCGAGTACGAACTTGTGCGGATTGACGAGTTTGACCCCTACGGCCGAGGTTACGGGGCCAGCGTAGAGCTTGGCGAGACGGTGAAGGCCTGGATTTTGAAGCCGGGCGTCTACAAGATTTTAGGCGTCGGGGAGGGTTACAACACGCTTACCAACTTCGTAACCGTGCGCCTGCTGTCCGGGGAGTTCACGACGTTTCTGCTCATTCAGGACCCGAACGATTTCCGCATAAGGGGCGGCGGAACAATCCATCTGACGCCTACCGCGAAGCTGGCGTCGAACTGGCTTTTCGGGATAAACGTGGGGATAAACGCGCAGTTCAACACGGAAATCGACCACCAAACGGAGTTGACGGCAAGTACTTTCACGCTCGGAGGGCTTTTGGACGCGTGGCTGCTCTATAGAAAGAAGCCGGTGGAGTGGAGTACGCGCCTGCGGCTCGACGAGAGCATCAACCTGACGGACGAATATCTGGAAAACATGGTCAACAATCCCGACCGCCTGCTCATGTCGAGTATTTTTATATGGAGGATACTGGATTGGTTCGGCCCTTACGCCCGCATGGAGTCAAACACGAGAGTCTTTGATTCAAAGATTAAGCGCGCGAGCGAAAGCGGGTTTTGTTTTACGGACGCGGACTATGTATTTCATGAGAACATCGGACTCGCCGGACTTGATACCACTCAGGTATACACCATAGAGCCGGCCTTTTCGCCCTTTATCGTCGAGCTGGGCGCCGGAATGAACTTTGACCTGACCACGAGGCGTTACTTTGAGGCCAAGACGCGTTTGGGTTTCGGGTGCGCCTACTCGCGGTACGACGACCGGTACAGAATCATAGAGAGCGGCAAGGTAAAATACGTCTCGGAGGACTCATTGGAGCAGAAGCTGCTGGTGTTGAACAGTGTCGTTCTGTTTCCGGAGGAGAGAGTGAACATATTGGAGGTAGGCCCGCAGGCGTCGCTTGACGCCGCGGTAAGAATCGGGTCGCTTGGAAGCGCGGAGGGGGAGGTCAAGCTCTTCGCGCCGGTACTGCCGGAACAGCGCCTGACGAAGCCCGACATCGAGTTCAGCGGAACATTGTCGTGGCGCCTGCACCGCAGCCTGAATTTGGACTACACGTACAGGCAGAGCCTGAAGCGTCCGGCCGAATTAGACGAGCCGGTACACACATCGACGCACGGAATATGGTTACGGCTGCACTACTCAAACAGGTAACGATTTTTTTGTGATGTAACGGTTGACGCGTATTTATCGTCAAATATGTATTGACCGGCAGGGAATTATGTTTTGCAGGGGCGGACGCGGTTCGCCCGCGCCTTTAGGCCGGAGGATAATTGACAAATGGAGCAGAGCCCGTTTTCCGAATTCATCCCAGTGCGGTGGCAGCCGTACGAAGACGGCGAGCCTATATACTCCGTCAAGCGTAACCACGGCGTAAGGGGCGCGTTTAAGCTGCACAACGTCAACGACGCGATAAACGACAGGCGGACGTCCTTAGACAAGATACTTTTGGAGTATTGTATCGGCGATTGCAGCTACCCTGTCGTGACCGCGTCCGACCTGCTGGGTTCCCCCTACCCGTGGGACGCCGCGGCGCAGGGCAATATCCTGGGGGAGGTGGCGGAGCGCATTGCGCGGCGGATTACCAAGTATTTTTTGAAACACTGGAGCAAGTCGGGCCGGATGGTCGGGCTCTTTGACCAGGGATTCGACCCAAAACGCAGCGACGACTACATCGTCGCCCACACGGAGGAGTATGTCCTTAAGATTCGGCGCTACCCGAACCTAATCATTTTGAGGCAGACGGGCGAGACCGGAGAGTGGGTTCGCGGCAAATTCGGGTACGAGAACATAAAGGAGCTGGACGGCTTTTTTGACTATCGCTACGCCGGGCGCCGGCACATCCTGGTTTTGGAGAGCAAGCTCGAAAGGATAAACGTAAATTGCGACGACCTGATAGGCAATCTCTTCGGCCCGCTTTCCAAGCTCTTTCCGGGGGCGGCGTTCAGTTACGTGCTGTTCACCGACAGGCGCTCCATCCTGGTCCGCGGGTCGCATGAGAGCCTGAGGCAGCTGAAACCGCTGCCCATAAAGATATACGAGGAACTGGCGCCGCGCGGCATCGACACGCTGTTCTTCACTTTCAACGAGAGCCGTGACGATTTTGAGCGAATCAAGGACTTTTTAATCACGCAGTACCGGAGCATCTGCAATTTGGGGGTGACGCTCTACGGCAAAACGGTGGTGACGGACAGGGAGCTTATAGTCTTCGACGGCGGTGAAACCCCGCACATAAAACTGGTAAAAGACGCCGCGACCGGTCTATGGCGCGAAGTTCCGTTGCGCCACAAAAGTTAAATTAATTTGCGTAAAGTGTGGACAATTAATTATATTCTGTGTATAGATATTAATTTTGACGCCGGTTTTGACTTTAAATTAACAAATAAATAAACAATGCAGAAGGAGGTTTTTATATGAACCGTCTAATCCGTACATCCGTCATGTTCGCCGCCTTTTTTGTATTCGCCGCCGGCGCCGTCTTCGCGCAGGGGACTAAGGGCATGATTGAGAGCAAGGCCTGGTACGTGGATACCGACAAAAAGATTCGTGAGATGAGTTACTGGCGCGTCTACCTGGGGGACTACGACATCAAGCTGAAGCGTAATTACCCCGGGGAGGGCCAGATAGAGATTGCCGCCGGCATGAATTTCCAGCTCTTCCCCGCCGGCCCCTCCAAGGGCTTCATAGAGGGCAATGGGCAAAGCATAAAGGGGAAAGTTTCGAGCCTGCCCGGAATGCGGATAGTGTCAGGCGGCGGCGAGGGCGAGGAGGTCAAGATGGAAGAGATTGATTACATCTACGACTACGGCACGAAGGTGGCCTTGAAGGACGGGCGCAAAGGCAAC
The DNA here is from genome assembly GCA_031283085.1 of Chitinispirillales bacterium. Taxonomy (GTDB): domain Bacteria; phylum Fibrobacterota; class Chitinivibrionia; order Chitinivibrionales; family Chitinispirillaceae; genus GUT77. Next base: position 6,148 of record JAITCM010000012.1, read on the forward strand.
TTCATGATAGGGGCGGAGGGCGGCGGGGTGCTGGAGATAAAGAGGTTCCAGCTCTCGGAGTACACGAAAATGAAAGGCCGCTTCGGCGAGGAGGAACTCAAGGAGGTCAAGGACAGGGTGCCGGTGATAGGCATCTCCTTCACCAAGGAGGGCGCAACGCGGGCGGCGTCGGAAGCCACGTCGGATTGATTGACCCGTTTGCGGACGTATTCGGCTGTTGAATAGATTACTTCAATAAATAAAAGAGCGGGAGATTGCGTTAATATGGATTTAAGCAATATAAATGTAGAAGGATTGGATTTTACGATACCCACGCTGGGGCCGGGCAAAAGACCGTCGCCCGTCAACCTTTCAAACCATCGTGGAGACATGATAGCCAACTTCGTGCGGGACGACGAGTACATAATATTCGACATAAGAGCCAAGGCCGGCGCCACGGTTGAGTACACGCGCAAACAATTGATTGAGCGGGCGGGGCCGCGGGAGTCGATATTCTTCAACCCTGACAAGGTACACGCCGCCGTCGTGACCTGCGGCGGTTTGTGCCCCGGGCTAAACGACGTGATACGCTCCCTGGTACACGCGCTTTGGTATCAGTACGGGGTACGCAAAATCTCCGGCATACGGTACGGGTACAGGGGGTTCTTACCGGAGTTTGACCACCCGTTCGTGCAACTCAAACCGGAGACCGTCATGAACATTCAACGCTTGGGCGGCACGGTGCTCGGCTCCTCCCGCGGGCACGGCGAACGCACCTCCGAGATAGTCGACAGGATAGAGATGGAGGGCATAAACCAACTCTACACGATAGGCGGCGACGGAACGCAGCGCGGCACTCTGCGCATCGCCGAGGAGGTTGAGCGCCGCGGCCTGAACGTGGCGGTTGTGGGCGTCCCCAAGACGATTGACAACGACCTGAGCTTCATAGAGAAGTCTTTCGGTTTCGAAACCGCCGTTTCCGAGGCGGTTCAGGCGGTCGCCGACGCGCACATTGAGGCGGAGAACGCCGTGAACGGCATAGGCCTGGTCAAACTGATGGGCAGGGAGGCGGGTTTCATCACCGCGTCCACGGCGATAAGCTCGCGCGACGCCAACTTCGTACTCGTCCCCGAATTGCGTTTTGATTTGGAGGGGGAGAACGGCTTCCTGACGCACCTTGAAAAACGGTTGGCCAAACGCGGCCACGCGCTCATCATCGTGGCGGAGGGCGCCGGCCAGGAGCACCTTTCGTCCGGCGGAGGGTTCGACGCCTCCGGCAACAAGAAATTCGGCGACATCGGACTGTTCCTCAAGGATTGTATCACAAACTACTTCAGGGAAAAGAAGATTGAAATCAATTTGAAGTACATAGACCCCAGCTACACAATCCGCGCGCGGGTATCCAATCCTATAGACTCCATCTATTGCGCGCGCTTGGGCACAAACGCCGTCCACGCGGCGATGTCGGGAAGAACGAAGATGCTGGTGAGCAACGTCAACGACACCTTCGTGCACATTCCGACGGAGCTTGCGATAGCAAAGCGCAACTGCATAGACCCGGAGAGCGATCTGTGGAGGGACGTGATAGAGGCGACCGGACAGCCGCATTTGATGTTAAACAGGTAGCCCGCGCAATGCGCCCGACACTGCTATACGCCGCGTACGCGCTGTCGGTATTCTGCCTGTCCGCCCTGCCCGCGTCCGCCCAGGACAGGGGCAAATCCAACGCCGCGGAGCCGGCCGCCGCGCCGACCGCTCCCGATTCCATAGCCTACAAATACAACTACGCGGCCGTGGAACAGATAAACGGCTACATAAACGACAGCCTCGCCGCCTCCATCCGGGAGTCGCTAATCATAGCCCAAATCGCTTCAAGCGACTCCGCTTCCGGCAAATCTCTCAAGGCGCAACTTTCCAGGTTACGGGCCGCCGACTCCGTGAAATTAGCCGCGCGCAAACGGGCGATAGACTCCGTGAAACAGCGCGCCTTGCCGGCCTGCGCCATGCTTGGGGGCGATACCGTAATGACAATCTACGCCCCCACGCCCACCCTCTCCCCGCAGGAACGCGCCGCGCTCTACGGCGACCGCGTACTGCGGGCGGCCAAGGCGTTCTCGCCCAAGTTCGACACGCTCGGCATCGTTGACAACGGCCTGAGCGTAGACATCGTGTTCGGGGAAACCCCGCTTATAAACATCACCGCCTTAGACGCCTACTGGGCGGGCAAGGATCGCGACACCCTCGCAAACGCCGAAAGAAAGAGGGTGCTCGCCGCCGTCGCCGCTTACAAAAAAAGCCTGGGCTTGTGGAATGTCCTGAGAATGGTCGGCCTGTCCATAGCCGTCGTCGCGGCGCTCGTCGCCCTGTTCATACTCGTAAGCCGCGTATTCCGCAAAATCATCGACCGCAAAATCATCGACAACCGCGAAAAGTGGTTCAGGGGAATCCGTTTCCGCAACATAGAGATACTGACCTCCGAGAAGCTGACCGCCGCCGCCCTCTTCGTCTCCAAGGCGCTGCGCTACGCTTTATACCTTGTGCTGCTCTACGCGGCGCTGCCTATGCTATTCGCGATATTTCCGGCGACGCGGCACCTTGCCGGCCTGCTCTTCTCGTGGATTGCCGACCCAATAATCTCAATGGGGGAGGGCTTCGTCTCATACCTGCCCAATCTGCTGCGCATAGCCGTCATCATCATAGTAATGCGCTACATACTCAAGCTCCTGCGCTACATTTCAATGGAGATAGAGTCCGGGCGCCTGGTGATACCCAAATTCTACCCCGACTGGGCGAGGGCGACCTTCAACCTGCTGCGGATATTCATCTACGCTTTCACGGTGGTGCTGGTCTTCCCGCTGCTGCCCGATTCGGAGTCCTCGGTCTTCAAAGGCGTCTCGGTCTTCATAGGCGTGCTCTTCTCCATCGGGTCGTCGAGCGTAATATCGAACATGATGGCGGGGTTAGTCATCACCTATATGCGCTCCTTCAAAATCGGCGACCGGATAAAGGTGGGCGACGTCTACGGCGACGTGGTGGAGAAGACGCTCTTCGTGGTCCGCGTTCAGACCATAAAGAAAGAGGTCATCACCGTGCCGAACTCGTCCATACTCTCCGCTAACGTGGTGAACTACAGCACCGCGGCGGGCGAGGGCGGGCCGGGCGTGGTAATCGCCGTTGAATTTTCCGTGTGCTACGACGTCGCCTGGGAGAGGGCGCACCCCCTGCTCATAGAGGCGGCCCTTGGAGCCGAGCACATCCTGCCCGACCCGACGCCGTTTGTGTTTACGAAGGAGCTGAGCGATTTCGCGGTGATTTACTCGTTACGCGCCTACACGCGGAGGCCCGACCTGTACGCGGTGATATGCTCAAACATAAACCGGAACGTACTCGACATCTTCCGGCGCGAGGGTATAGAGATGCTCGTCCCGCAGTACCGGTCGATACGCAACGGCGAGAAGCCCGTCCGACCGGAATAACCGCGTCCCATAGCCCGCGACCGCGGCGCCAATCATATCGCGAACTGTATCTTCGTCTTGACTTGCACCTTCCACCCCCCGCCCTCCTGGCGTATCGCGATTCCGTTGGTCTTACTCGTCACGGAGCGCGAATTGGGCGGCGGGAAGCCCTCAAAATGGCAAACGGAGTTGACCCAACCGCGCCGCAAGCCGGCCAACGCCGTCCTTTGGGCGTACGGCTCCTCGCAGACCGAGAACACGGCGGTCGGCGCCTCGTCGCTATCGACGGCGAACTTGAAGACGGAAACCCCGTCCCTGTACTCAGGCGACGCGGCGGCGTCGCCGGTATTAGGCCACGTACCGGTGAAGTTGGGTTCGGGCAGGTAAAAGATTGTTGGCATACTTTGCTCCTTGTGTTTTTGGATTTCAACGTTAGTGAATAATCTATAAATATAATATGGGGGCGGCGGAAAAGTCAAAAATCTTTATTTTGGATTTTTTTAAAGAAATCAGGGCGCTTTAAAAAAATTATTTGACACGGCGTCACCCATGAATTATTTTAGTATGGATAACGCAATGATGTTACAGGGGCGGTGCCGGTCATTGGGCGAAGTCGAAATGACCGACAATGCAACAACATT
>JAITCM010000040.1 GCA_031283085.1 Chitinispirillales bacterium
TATGTTGTCAAACTGATACCCAAACTGTGTGTTCAATTTCTCCATCAAGCCCGGAAGCAACACCATTTCGACAACCTTGCCGATGCTGTTGTTTATGCCGCCGACATTGAGGCCCAAATCTTTCACCGACGCGGCCATATCCGCGATTTTCTCCGTCAGCATCGCCTCGGACGCCGCCGTTTGCTTCGACTGCAACTCCAACGCCTCTTCCAGCCTGTCCATCCGGCCACCCCAAGAGAGCCTCACCGGCGGCAAAGCCGCCGAGCCATTCTTTTTGCCGCCGCCCGCGGGCTTCGGGCCGGATATTTTCTTTTTGGCCTTTTTGATTGGCGCCTTTTTCTTGGTTATCGTTTTCTTCGCGGTTTTTACACCCATAATGCTCTCCCTGTCCACGATTTTTGTTTCGATGTCAGCCATATTACGGAACCGATGACCGCCCCCGCCGGAACCCCTCGGCGACCGGACACAATAATTAAAATAATTCATTTACGCCAAAAAACAAAAAAAAACGGATTTTTGAAAGCGTGACAAAGACAGCGCGTTTCCAGAAATAATTTCGTATATTATAATATGCGCGCCGACACGTATCGATACGGAATCGGCACACATAAAGGCCTGTGAGCCGTGATTACGGGATTAAAAAGATTCAAAGTACCCAAATTCACATATACGGGAGATTATTATGAGATTATCAATCGTAACTGTCCTGTCGTTAGCGCTGTTGCCGCAATTAAACATCCTCGCCGCCCCGATGCAGGTTGAAAATATAGACCGCGGGTTAATCGCCGTCCGCGTGGGGCAGGGATACTATTTATCATGGCGCCTGTTATCCGGCGAACCTTACAACACCGGGTTCAACGTCTATCGGGGGGCCGCAAAGATTAACGGCACTCCCGTCACCGCCGCGACCGTTTATACCGACGCCGTCGCGGCGCTCAACAGCGTCTACACCGTTCGGGCGGTCGCGGCTAACGGCGTCGAGCGTGAGGCCGGCGGCGCCGCCATCATCATAAACAATACCGACGGCCCGAACTCCAACAACACGAACGGCGAGACGGCCGGTTATCTCCAAATCAACCTGCAGAGACCGCCGGCCGGCGCTCAGGGCGGCGCGTACTCCCCCGGCGACGGCAGCGCCGGCGACCTCACCGGAAACGGCGTCTACGACCTCGTTATCAAGTGGGACCCGGACAACGCAAAGGACAACTCCCAATCGGGCATTACCGATAACGTGCTGATTGACGCTTATACTTTGACGGGTACCAGGCTATGGCGCATTGATTTGGGGCAAAACATACGGGCGGGGGCGCACTACACGCAGTTTCTCGTCTTCGACTTCGACGGCGACGGGAAGTCCGAAATAATCATGAAGACCGCGCCCGGAACTAAGGACGGCACGGGAGCGTTCATAAAGATGGGGCCGGCGGCCAACGCGAGCCATTCCACCGCGTACCGCAACACAAACGGATACGTTCTCTCCGGCCCGGAGTATATCACCGTCTTCGAGGGCGCCACCGGAAAAGAGCTGGCCACGATTGACTACTGGCCGGGGCGGGGCACCGTCGACAGCTGGGGCGACAACTACGGCAACCGCGTCGACCGCTTCAACGCGGCGGTCGCCTACCTGGACGGCGAGAGGCCCAGCGCCGTTTTTCAGCGGGGCTACTACACGCGGATGACCTTCCTCGCGCTGGACTGGCGCGACGGGCGGCTTACGGAGCGCTGGAGGTTCGATTCGGGCACCTCCGGCAACGGCTCGTACGCCGGTCAGGGCAACCACCAGCTAAGCGTGGCGGATGTTGACAACAGCGGAAAGCACTCTATAATAACCGGCGCCGCGGTCATAGGCCCCGACGGTAAGGGAAAGCATACGACGGGATGGGGGCACGGGGACGCTTTGCACGTCGCCCACATGATAAAAGGGACTCCTGCGCCGCAGATATTTATGCCGCACGAGGATAAAAGCGCGGGACACGGCGTCCTTTTGAGGCACGCGAACAACGGCGCGAAGATTTTCAACGTACCTAAGGCGGACACGGACGTAGGCCGCGGAAACGCCGCCGACCTCGACGCGGCGGTACCGGGATTCAAGTTCTGGGCGGCGGGCGGCATGGGGCTCTACGACCTGGCCGGCAACGTTGTAAGCGCCACCCTCCCGAACAACGGGAACAATACCGGCGTGTGCAATTTCGTCGTGTGGTGGGACGGCGACCTCAGCCGGGAGCTCCTGGACGGCAATCAGATAACCAAGTGGAGCGTGGCGAACAACCGCGGGACGCGGCTCTTGACGGCATACGGCGCGAACTCGGTCAACGGCACGAAGTCAACGCCGGTCTTGCAGGCGGACTTATTCGGCGACTGGCGGGAGGAAGTCGTATTGGCGGCCGGCTCGGACGCGGTGCGGATTTATACCACGACGATTACGACGACCCACAGGTTGGTTACGATGATGCACGACCCGACATACAGGTGCGCCGTGGCGTGGCAGAATTCGTCTTACAACCAGCCGCCGCATCCGGGGTATTATATCGCCGGCGATATGTCCTTTCCGCCGCCGGCGTTGAATGTGGCGGCGGTCGGGGGTTCTCCCGTAGATACGTCGGGCGGGACTACGGCGGTTGGGGCGGCGAAGCCCGTGCGCACGGGGAATTACGCGCTGCGCGTCGGTCGGGCGGCGGGGACGGGAGCGATTGACATCAATTATTCGATACCGGATAACGAGCGGGGATTGGTGCGTGTAGAGATGTTTGACATGATGGGAAATAAGGTCAAGACGGCGGTCAATTCGTTTAAGGAAGCGGGCAGCTATAGCGAGCGGGTGGTTACGGGCGGGATGGCGGCCGGAGTTTATGTCGTCAAATTACGTGCGGGAAATACCGTCTTGAGCGAGAAGGTTTTGATTTCGCGGTGAAAAAAATAAAAATCAAAATCTTTTGGGAGAACGGTAACCGAACGTTAACGTTAAAGAGATTAAATACGTTAAACTTTGAGGTGGTCTAACTTTTTGCAACAATATGCGGAATGTATTTTAGGTGGTGTCTTAGCCAAAGCAAAGGAGCCACAATATGCGCAGAAGTACAGTAGGCGTGAAGCAGGGCGG
>JAITCM010000052.1 GCA_031283085.1 Chitinispirillales bacterium
TTGAACAATTTTAAAGCCGTACGCGACAGATATTTAGCGCTGCTTGAAAAAGCGGAGGCGGTAGATGAAATATTGAGCATCGAAAAAGAACTTGAACGGGTGAATTTGGAAATAGAAAAACTGGAGGGGAGAATAAAATACGCCGAACAAAGCGTATCATACTCAATTATAACGGTTTACTTTCGGGAACGGACAAAACCAGGCCCCGTCGGGTGGGTATTTTACGGGTTGTACTATGGAATAAAATGGCTTTTCGTGTGGGATTGATGATTCAAAACAAGGGCGACCGGGACGGTCGCCCCTACAAGATAATTCCGATAATAATACAATATTCGCTGTCCCGCAACCGTATTCATTCTATAATGGTAAAGATTTATGGGTGAATCCACATCAAACGGGCGGGAGGGCGATACTATGCAATGCGGAACGGTCTTATTTTTCAACGACATTAGCGGCACGGGCAAGATAGTGGCCGACGACGGCGCCCGCGTAAGCGTTTCCCACAGGGCGTTGCGGCGCGACGGTTACAGGGTTTTGGACGAGGGGCAGCGCGTCAAATTCCAAAGCGTTAGGCGCAAATCCGGCCTCGAGGCGCTGGTTGTGGAAATAATCGATACTTACCTTGGGGCTTGACGCGGCGCAATATATATTCTATGGGTACAACTAACGGCAGCCTCCCGAAAAGGAAACACCAACAATGCCAATCTTAGACTGGCTCGGCAAAGACAAAGTCGTAAACCACCACCGCCAAGTGCCGTACCGCGCGCTGGAACCGCAGTACACCTACGGCGACGCCAACGGCGCAACCGGCGGAAACATGCTCATACACGGCGACAACCTCGACGCCCTCAAAACTCTGCTGCCGCGATTCGAAGGGAGAATCAAGTGCGTTTACATAGACCCGCCGTACAACACCGGGAACGAAAAGTGGGTATATAACGACAACGTGAACGACCCCAAAATCAAGAAATGGCTGGGGGAAGTCGTGGGACGGGAGGGGGAAGACTTAAGCAGGCACGATAAGTGGCTTTGCATGATGTATCCGAGGTTGAAACTGATGCAAAAACTGTTGGCTGATGATGGGGGGATTTTTATTTCGATTGATGATAATGAACAGGCGTGTTTGAAATTGATTTGTGATGAGATATTCGGGGGTAATAATTTTATATGTAAATTTTGCGTAAAACGTGTAGGCGGGCGACAAGATAGCAAATACTTTGCCGTAATTCAAGATTATGTTTTGTGTTATGCCAAGTACGCGTCATTATTCGTAGCCGGTAACGACATAAAAGAAACAGGTAATTACCCCAAATACGATAGTGAAAAACAGCGATATTATAAGACGCAACTTTTACGTAAGTGGGGGGCAAACAGCAGACGCGAGGATAGACCGAATTTATATTATCCGATTACCGCGCCCGATGGAAGTAAGGTTTATCCGTTATTGTCCGGTGAAGTTAATCAGCGCCCTAAAATTGATAAAATTTTAGGGCGCTGGCGCTGGAGCGCCAGCACCATGGAAAAAGCATTGGATGAAGGGCGAGTGGAGTTTATAAAACAAGATGACGACAGCTTTATTCCATACGAAAAAATATACGCTCCGGCCGAAGGAGAGAGTGAAACTAAGAAATATACAACATGGATTGATAATACAAGCACAGGAACAAAAGTAATTAAAGCTATATTCGGCGAAACGGTTTTTGATTATCCAAAGTCATTGGATTTATTGGAAATAATATGTCAGATGGGTAATGTAAAAAACGGCGATATAATTCTCGACTCTTTCGCCGGCTCCGCCACCACCGCCCACGCCGTCCTAAATCTAAACCGTCAAGACAGCGGCAACCGCCGCTTTATCCTGATAGAGATGGAGGACTACGCCGACGCCATCACCGCCGAGCGAGTAAAGCGTGTAATTGACGGCTACGGCGGCAATAGCGGCAACGGTGGCAACGATGGCAATGGCGGTAGCGCGGTGGCCGGCACCGGCGGCGGTTTCACCTATTATGAACTCGGCGAGCGGTTATTATTGGAGGACGGCAACTTAAACGAGAGCCTCGGCGAGGAGAAAATCCGCGAGTACGTTTGGTACACCGAAACGAGAACGGATTACGCCCCTCAATCGGAGCGGTATCTGCTCGGCGTCCATTCCGGCACGGCGTATTATTTTTACTATGAGAGGCGGCTCGTTACCGTGTTGGGCCATGATTTTTTGCATTCGGTCAAGACTAAGGCGGGCGGTTACCTTATATACGCGGACGTTAACGAGCTTAGCGCGGAGGAGATGGACGCGGCGAATATCAGGTTTAAGAAGATTCCGCGCGACATTGCTCGGTTGTAGGGGGGAGTGGTTTATATGGAGCCTAACGGGTATCAGAAGAAGGTCTTGAACCGCTTGCGCGGGTATTTGCGTTTGCTTGAGGCGCGCCCGCCCGCCGGGGCGTATAGCGAGTTGTGGAATGGTTGCGATGTCGGCATAAATCAGGGCGGCGTTGACGGCAAGGGCATGCCGCCGTACCGCGATGCAATAGCGGGCGTCCCGCATGTTTGTTTCAAGGTGCCCACGGGCGGGGGCAAGACGTTTTTGGCGGCTTGCTCGGTGCGCCTCATCAAGGACGCTGTGGTGCGTAGCGGCGAGGGCGCGGTTGTGTGGCTTGTGCCATCCGACGCCATTTTGGAGCAGACGCTCTCAAACCTCAATAACGCCGGCCATCCCTACCGCCAACAGTTGCAAAAGGATTTCCCGGCTGGGGTGGAGGTTTACTCTAAGGAGCAACTTTTAAGCGGGCAAAATTTTCAAAACATTGTCAGCGTGCAGGAGCATTTGTCGGTGTTCGTTTTATCCTACGACAGTTTCCGTGCGAGAAACAAGGAGGGGCGGTTAGCGTATCGGGAAAATGAGAAGTTGAAAGATTTTCCTGTTAGCGATATGCTGCCCGACGGCGCGGACGAAAGCAGTTTGGCAAACGCGATAAACGTTCTCAACCCGATTGTGATTGTGGATGAGAGCCATCACGCGGCGGGGCAGTTGTCCGTAGAGATGCTTGGGAATTTCAACCCGCGGTTTATTCTCGATTTGACCGCTACGCCACGGGAGAACAGCAACATCATAGCCTTTGCCGAGGCCGCCGAACTGAAGAAATCGGGCATGGTAAAGTTGCCGCTTATCGTTTACAACCGGGCAGACAAAAAAAGCGTGATGTTCGACGCCATTCAACTCCGCGCGCAAATAGAGCGGCAGGCCGCCGAAGAGGAAGCGGCGGGGGGAAAGCATATACGGCCGATTGTGCTGTTTCAGGCGCAGCCGCGCGGGAGGGAGGACGCCGCCACGTTTTTGAAATTGAAAGAGCGGCTCATTGAGGGCGGCATCCCCAAAGAACAGATTGCCGTCAAGACAGCCGAGGTCAACGAGTTGAAAAATGTTGACTTACTCTCCCGCGATTGCGAAATCCGGTACATCATAACGGTAAACGCGCTGAAAGAGGGGTGGGACTGCCCGTTTGCCTATATTTTAGCCACGCTTGCCAACAAGACGTCAAAGGTGGACGTGGAGCAGGTTGTGGGGCGCGTTTTGCGCCAGCCCTACGCGGTCAGGCATAGCCGGCCGCTTTTGAACAACGCTTACGCGCTTACCTGTTCGAACGATTTTTTCTCCACGCTCGACGGCATAGCCGGCGCGTTGAACGCGGCGGGCTTTAGCGGGGATGACGCACGGGTTGCGGAAGAGAAACCGCCGGCCGCCGGACAGGAATACCAAACGCCGCCCCCGGCGCAGCCGTCCCTTATTTTGGAACATGACGATAATCACGGCGAGGATTACCTTGACGATTACTCGGACGCAATTCGTCCGGCTTTGGAACAAAAACCGTCGGAGGCAGTTGAAGAGATGGTAAATCAGGCGGCGGCGCAAACGCTGGAATATGAACGCGAAGCGGAGGAATCCGAAAAAAACGGGTACCTCGGCGGGCTGGAGGGGGCTATGAAAAACCAGTACAGGATGAACGGCGCTTTCCGCGACGAGGCGGCGGCGCTCCTCATTCCGCAGTTCTGCTTTGCCACGGAAAAGGATATTTTTCACGACGGGGGTTACGCGAAACTGACCAAAGAAAAACTCTCCGCCGGGTTTTCCCTGGAAAACGCCGACAGCAACGTAAACTTTTCGCTATCGGGCGGCGAAATTTACGCGTTCGACGCCGGAGCCGGCGGCGCGAAGTACCGTAAACTGACGGCGGGCGAGCGCGAATACATACGCGCCCAAATGGAACGCCGGCCGGACGAGGGCAAGCGGGAATTATGCGTCGGTTTGATTGCGGGCATATTGGAACGCAAGGCTATAGGCGACGCGGTTACAAGCGGCGATTTGCGAGGCTATGTTGGGCGTGTCGTAAAAAATCTGTCAAACGACGATTTGGCCGCGCTCCAAAACGGCCATCAGCCTTACGCAAACCGCGTACACGAAAAGATTGAGGAACTGCTTGACGATTTTCGAGAAAAGCGCTTTGTTAATCAACTCGATACGCGCGAAATACTTTGCCGCAATATGTACGCGCTCCCGAAAGTCATAACGCCCGCCGAGACGATGGGCGGGTTGGACAAGTCGCTTTACGAGAGCGAGGCGGCGGTGAATGACACCGAGCGGAAAGTCATTGAGGAAATCGCGTCGCTCGAAAACGTGAGGTGGTGGCACCGCGTCGCCGAAAGCAAACCGTATTCGTTCTGCGTAAACGGGTTTATTAACCATTACCCAGATTTTTTTGTGATGACGGAAAAAGGCGCCCTCGTTGTTGTGGAGGTCAAAGGCGACGACAGGGACAATTCCAACAGCGAGCGCAAACTCCGGCTTGGCCGGACGTGGGCGGAGAGAGCGGAAAAGACCGGTGGGGATTTCCATTATTACATGGTGTTCGACAAGTTAGACTGGAACAGGGAGGGCGCGTACAACCTCTCCGATTTTGTGGGTATTATGAAAAAGTTGTAAGCCGGCGAGCCGTAACCCAAAACGTGATGAACCCTTTAGATTTTTGAATGGAGGCTATTAATGAGCGCAACCGCGATAGCTGAACCCATCGGGGTTGTAGACTCTATGGGGTATGGTGATTTTACAAGGGAGCGCCACGAACGGCCCGAGAGGCCGCTGGCGGATATTATCGCGGATATTATGCAAGACCAGGTTGCGCACCCCGAACGCCTGACTATTAATCCGGTTACACGGGTAGAAGCTTGACCGCAATCGACGCCGGCATTCCGCGCACACGACCTGCGCACCCTGAAACGCTGACGGACGCGGAAAGAGCCCGTTTTTGGGCGGCGTAAAAGGGGGGAGCAGTGCGTCATTTAGTGTGTCACGAAACTCAAAAAACGCGAAAAATAAGGGCTTTTTAGCGATTTGGAAATAATCGATACTCTTTTCTGAACTTGACGAGCGGTGTGCCTTTGCAGAAATGCGACATCAGCGCGGCGAAAGCGCGTGACGTTATGCTTGATAGGGATTGCGTTGACAGCGCCGTTATCAACCGCGAGCGTTTAAGCGGTTGCGGTTTCGACGATTGCCATATTGCTGTTGATGCTGTGGGGGCGACGGCCCTGGCGACGGCGTCCGTGGCTGTGTCGAACCGGTAAACCCCGAAGACCGGCAGGAATTCCGGCGGCGCTCGGCGGTGGCCGCGGTAGGCCGTTGCGTACTCGTACCCCACGGACTTGGCGGCACCCCACACCCGTGCGTTCCAACTGCCGAATGGGAACGAGAGGCCGCGCACGGCAGTTCCTGTTATATCCTCAAGTATCAATTTTGACTCGCGAAGCTCCTTTATTAAATCGTCGTCGTTTAGCCAGACCAAATTAGCGTGAGTAAGCGAGTGGCTCCCTATCTCGTGCCCGTGGCCGGCTATCTCCCTAAGCATCCCCGCCGTCAAATGCCGCTTCTTGCCGATAACGTCCCAGT
>JAITCM010000062.1 GCA_031283085.1 Chitinispirillales bacterium
CTGGTTTTGGTCAATATGATTGGATTGGCTTCGCCGAGATAAACAAGTTGCCTACGGCGAGATAAACAAGTTGGCTTCGCCGAAGTAAACAAGTTGCTTCGGCGCTTCGCGCCTCGCAATGACTGTCATTGCGAGCGTAGCGAAGCAATCCAGAAAGCCACAACTCTTAAAAAAAATATTTACACAAAATTTGAAACTGTCTCGCGCCGATGGTTGCATTGAGGTTTTAAGTCATCGCATGGTTATCTCACGTTAAACCCGCCGTTCGCCTTCGTCTTGAACCGCATAATATTTCTTTATGGCTACCGCTCTATTTACACCGTATATTCTTCCCGTAAAAACTCGGCTCTGTCCAGCGTCAATTCCCAGCTATTCAGATCCTCAGCCTTGCCCTGTTTTACCGATACTATCACGTAGGAGTAAAATGGCAACGCGTGCTCTTTGTCGTATTCCGACGGGACGGCCTCACAGTCGGGGTGCGAGTGGTAGAAGCCGATAACGTCGAGCTTCATCGACCTGGCGGTCTGCTCGGCGCGCAGTATATCCTCCGGCGTAATCAGGAAACGGTGGTACTGCTCGCCGTCTTCCCACGAATTGTCTATGGCTTGCACGCACTTGACCGCTTTGACGCCAGCCTTGTCCACCTCGCCTATCATAACGCCGCAACACTCGTTAGGATAGGCGTTTTCACCGGCAATCCGTATGATTTTATCCTCTTTAGGGGAAAGAACCAGCATTATACATCCCTCCACAACGGTTCGGTCATGTACCTGTAGCCGTTGTCGCACAGAATTGTGGCGACACGCGAGCCTTCAGGCAGCGTTTTGGCTAATTCCAGCGCGGCGAAAACATTTGCGCCGGAGCTTACGCCCACGAAAATACCCTCCTCGGCGGCGAGCCTCCGCGCCGTTTTATAGGCGTCCTCCGTTCCAACCTCCACCCGGCCGTCGGCGATGCTTTCGTCGAATATCTTGGGCCTTATGGTCGCGCCCAAATGTTTCATCCCCTCCAGCCCGTGAAATGGGGAGTCGGGCTGCATGAGGGCGATATGTACGGACGAATCATATTCTTTGAGCCTCTTGGAGGTGCCCATAAAGGTTCCCGAAGTGCCGGTTCCGGCCACAAAGTGCGTCGGTTTACACTGCTTATAGAGCTCAACGCCGGTGGTCTCATAGTGCGCGCGCACGTTTTCAAAGTTGTCGTATTGATTTGGAAAGAAGAATTTGTCCGGATCGCCCTTCACCCTCTCCATGACCGCCATGTACGCGCCGTCTGAGCCTTCTAACGGGTCGGTTTCGACGACCTTGGCGCCGTAGGCCTTGATGAGCTTTTTGCGTTCGGCGCTGGCGTTGGACGGCATAAACAGCTCCACCTTGTAACCCAGCGCCGCGCCGAACATCGCGTACGCGATGCCGGTGTTGCCGCTCGTGGAGTCCAGAATCGTCTTATCTTTGTTCAACTGTCCCGTGCCGATGCCATGAAGAAGCATAGCCCGCGCCGCCCTGTCCTTAACCGAGCCGGACGGGTTAAAATACTCCGCCTTGGCAAAGACGGAAACGCCGCTTACGCCCAAACCGGCGGATATGCGTTTTAACTCTATTACAGGGGTATTGCCCACCGCGTCTAATATACTGCTTGATGTCATAATGCCGAAAGCTCCATTATATTATATATCATAAGCCCAAAACGCCATCTGATCCAATTCCACATATGCGGAAACGTTACGGTTATTCTTATACTGCAATTCCGGATTCTTTACGCTCACACGCGTATTTTCCGGAACCGACTTGACAACAAAAGCGTTGCCGCCCACCACCACGCCCTCGCCGATGACGGTGCTGCCCCCCAAAATCGAGGCACCGGAATACACCGTGACGTTGTCGTTTATCGTCGGGTGGCGCTTGACCCCCTTGAGGTTTTGCCCGCCCGATGTGGACAACGCGCCAAGCGTTACGCCCTGGTATATCTTTACGCGGTCGCCGATGACCGTGGTTTCGCCGATGACTATGCCAGTGCCGTGATCCATGAAGAAATACTTCCCTATCGCGGCGCCGGGGTGAACGTCGATGCCGGTGACGCTGTGCGCGTATTCGCTCATTATGCGCGGTATGAGGGGCACCGACAACAAATAGAGCTCGTGCGCCAGCCTGTACACCATCACCGCGTATATGCCAGGATACGATATGATGATTTCCGCCTTGCAATACGCGGCCGGATCGCCGTTGTACACGGCTTCGATGTCCGTATCCAAAATCTCCTTGACGGCGGGTATCTTGGAGATAAACCGGCACGTCAAATCCAAAGCCGTCTTATCGACCTCTTCCTGAAGGCTGTTTACGTACTGCGCGTCGTACCGCAGGGCCAGGACTATTTGGGCGACAAGGTCGTTGGCGACCTCTTCAAGCATAACGCTCAGCCTGCTTTTATATGAGGCGCCGTGTATATTCCCGCTCTCAAAGACTCCCGGGAACAAGATATGCTGCAACCGCTCAATCGTGTGCAGAATCACCGATTTGACCGGTTGCTTGGGCATTTCGCCTTTGGTCTCAACATCGCCGATTATTTGGGCGACTACGCGTTCTACTTCTGAGATTATTTGTTGCATTGCCTTTTTCTTTCTCAAAAAATCAAATTCATTTCAAGGGGAGGGCTTCGATAAACAGCGCCCCACTGGGGCGCATCGCTCCCTCGTTACATAAAATATAGCGGCGTAGCCGCTATATTTTATTCCGCTACCCAATCAAAAATATTACCGCGCTATCTCTCTGACGGCACGTACCAATTCGTCTACCTCGCCGGCCGTGTTGTAGAAGGCCAGTGTCGGGCGGACTGTGGACTCCAAACCGTAGTGGCGCAGAATGGGCTGAGCGCAGTGGTGGCCGGCTCGGACGGCTATGCCGCGGTCGGCTAAATGCTTTCCCACCTGCTCGGTAGTCGCGCCTTCCAGCACGAAAGAGAGTACGCTTGCCTTTTCTTTCGCCGTGCCTATGAAGCGTAAACCCTTTATGCCGCACAGTTCGCACGTGGCATAGTCAAGGAGTTCGTGCTCGTAGGCGCTGATGTCGGGCAATCCGATTTGCGAGACATAGTTAAGCGCGGCGCCCAAACCTACGGCGTCGGCGATGCTCCCCGTCCCCGCCTCGAACTTGCTCGGTGGGGGATTGTAGACCGTGCGCTCAAACGTTACGTCCCGTATCATATTGCCGCCGCCCTGGTAAGGCACCGCCTCGTTCAAGGCATCCGCCTTGCCGTACACCGCGCCTATCCCCGTCGGGGCGAATATCTTATGCCCGGAGAAGACGAAGAAGTCGGCATCCAGCGCGGTGACGTTTACAGGCGTATGCGCTACAGACTGGGCGCCGTCAACCAATATCCTGACCCCGAAACCGTGCGCAATCTGCACCATCTCATGAACGGGCGTGATCGTGCCCAAAGCGTTGGAGACGTGCGTGACCGACGCAAACCTCGTACGCTGACCGAAGAGCCGCGCATACTCGGACAGGATAATCTGGCCGTCGGAGTCGACCGGCGCAACCTTGATAACCGCGCCCGTCTCCTGAGCTATTAGCTGCCAGGGCACGATATTGGCGTGATGCTCCAGTATCGTCAGGACAATCTCGTCGCCCGGTCCGAGCAATGGCCTCACGTAACTGTGCGCCACGAGATTTATGCCCTCCGTCGTCCCACGGACGAAGACGATGTTGTCCTTTGAGGGCGCCCCCAAGAATTTGGCGACGGTATCCCGCGCCGACTCGTAGGCATCCGTTGAGCGGGCGGCCAACTCGTGCGCCCCCCGGTGGACATTGGAGTTCTCGTGCTCATAGTAGTACGACAGGCGGTCTATGACCTGGCGCGGCTTCTGCGTGGTCGCGCCGTTGTCTAACCATATAAGCTTTTTGCCGTTGCTCAACTTTTCGTTTAGGATGGGAAAGTCCGCACGGACGCGGTTCACATCGAACCCCGCCCCCACCGCCCTTCCCGCGGTCGCGCCCGCGTCCGCGCCGGTATACGGCTGCACGACGGGAGAGTACCCGACGCTTGAGGAAACGTCCGACGAACGCCCGGCCTCCTTAGCCCCATATTCCGAAAAGTACGGCTGCGCCCACGCCTCCAACTCCTCAGGGTCGGGTAAACCGTAAGCGTTAGCGGTTGTATTCATGGTATGACCCCACCTCCACGTCTTCAAGCACGGCTAAGGCATCGTCCGCAAGCACTGCCGCCGAGCAGTACATCGACAGCAGGTAGGAGGCCACGCCTTTGTCATCCACGCCCCTGAAGCGAACGGAGAGCCCGCGCGACTGTTCGGCCGCCATGCCGGGCGAACTGTTTTGGAACAGCCCCAACACACCGCGCTTCGACTCGCCCGTGCGCACGAGAAGAATATTCGTCTTGCCGGCTTGGGACTTGGGGTTCTTCACCCCGTCGACAAACAGCTTGTCGGTGGGAACAATGGGAATCCCGCGCCACGTGATGAATACGCCGCCGAAGAGGTTCGCCGTAACCGGCGGAACGCCGCGCCGCGTACACTCACGGGCAAACGCCGCGATGGCCCGCGGATGCGCCAGGAAGAAAGAGGGTTCTTTCCACACCTTGGTAAGAAGCTCGTCGAGGTCGTCGGGCGTGGGCGCGTCCTTGCGGGGCTTTATAATCTGGCCTTTCGCGACGTTCTTGAGCAAACCGTAGTCGTCGTTGTTGATTATCTGGCTCTCCTGACGCTCCTTTAAGCTCTCGATGGCGAGGTGGAGCTGTTCTTTGGTCTGGTCGTAGGGAGAAGAATAGACATCTTCCACGCCCGTATCCACGTTAATGATTGTTGAGATGGAATTCAGGATGTACTCCCTCGGTTTCTTTTCGTAATCCACGTACCCTTGAGGAATCTCCAGGCCTTTCTTCTCGGAAGAGCACAAAGCGTCGAGCGGGGTATCCCCCTCTTTAACGCGATTGACGCGGTAAATACCGGCGGCCAAACCCTTGAACTCAAGGAAGCGGGTGAGCCACCTTGGGGTGAGGGAGCCGAACTGGGGCGGTGTTTTGGTGATGTCCGCAAGTTGGTACGCTTGAGCCTTGCCCAGGGCGTTTAGTTCCTGTGATACGGCCGACTTTGATTCTGACATAATCTTTCCTCCTTAAAGAAATTGAAGATAAAAGTTTAAAGTTTTGCGTTTAAATACGGTTTGAAACGAAAAGTAAATATACAGAACAATGATTTATAAACAGGCATTCGGTCTCTTTTAAACATATATGTTTACTATACGTTTATCGTAACATATAAATATGCCACGTTATTGACCTCAATAACTCCGGACATACGCCCACACTGGAAATTACCGCCCGAACGTCTTTGCCGCTCATTCGCCCCACACCGGCAAAATATAACCGACAATACCAATATATATTGTCGTAAAACAATAAATCAATCTTTTTTTTAAAAATCTTTACAGACATAATATACATACCGGCAAACTCGGCGGCTGGGGATGCGGCGCGTTGCTGCCCATGCCGCTACAAATAGTACTCAGGTTCCGCAAAGCTGCCTTTGAGTATATCCGTGATTATATCACGAGTGCAGGATACAAAGGCGTCCGCCACCTGCGGGTCGAACTGCGTCCCCTTATTCCGTTCAATCTCCCGCAAGGCGTCCTCCGCGGTGAAAGCGTCCCTGTACGCCCTGTCCGACGTCATTGCGTCAAAACTGTCCGCGACGGATATGATTCGCGCCTGTATGGGAATGTCGTCGCCCTTGATGCCGTCCGGGTATCCACGGCCGTCGAAGCGCTCGTGGTGGTAGTAAACCGCCGGGACCAGTGCCCGAAACGACCCCACCGCCTTGAGGATATCGGCGCCGATGCCCGGATGCGCCATTATAACGCCAAACTCCTCGTCCGACAACTTGTCGCGCTTCCTGAGGATGGCGTCCGGCACGCCAATCTTCCCCAAATCATGCAGCAACGCCGACTTTTTCAACAGGTCGAACTCCCCGTCCCCCAACCCCATCCGCCACGCGATACGTGCGGAATACTGCATGACCCGCCGCGAATGACCGGCAGTATAGCTGTCCTTGGCGTCCAACGCCTCGGACAAGGCCATGATGGTCTCAAAATGCGCTCTCTCTATCAATTCGTTCATCTCTACCACCCCCTTTCTAAATGTTCTTATACATAAATATATTAGTATTAACGCGACTAACATATCCCCTAAACGGCGCCCGCCGCATTTTTCATTGTAAACATATATATTAAATATGTATTAAAAATAATAGTTATACGTCGGATTGTCAAA
Source organism: Chitinispirillales bacterium (assembly GCA_031283085.1). Lineage (GTDB taxonomy): Bacteria > Fibrobacterota > Chitinivibrionia > Chitinivibrionales > Chitinispirillaceae > GUT77. The sequence goes on from JAITCM010000062.1 coordinate 6,280, forward strand.
TTTTTTTATTTTTTTTGACGCAACTCGAACAAATCTTTTTTGGCCTTCGGTCAGTTTTTTGATGTAATTCGCATAAAAAATCACCGTCCCGCCCCCGTCTTTTATTATTTTACCTGTATGAAGAAGCTACCTTTAGGCCGTCAAATCTTCGAGGCGATGCGTAAAGAGTACCTCCTCTACGTTGACAAGACGCGCTACATATACGACATACTCACCGGCACCGGCGCTAATCAGTTCTTCCTGTCGCGCCCGCGGCGTTTCGGGAAGACGCTCTTGTGCTGGACGCTCAACGCGCTCTTCAGCGGGAAGCGTGAGCTGTTTGAGGGGCTGGCCATTGCCGATATGGATTGGGGGTGGGAGAGTTATCCGGTCATTCATTTGGACATGAGCCGGGTTGGCACGGACGATGGCCCCGCCGCGTTTAGGGATTTATTGGCAAGGCGGACAGAAGACATTGCCCTTGAGCACGAAATAGACCTCCGCGGGGAGACTGACCCAGGGGGTATGTTGGACAGGATGATTACCGGCCTTTCCAAAAAGCACGGCAAGCCGGCGGTTGTCATTGTCGATGAATACGACAAGCCGTTCCTCGATTTCTACGCAAAGCCGCCTGTAGCGCAGGAAGTTCGTGAGATTATGAGGAATTTCTACGTTAAATTCAAGGCAAACGAGCAGCACATACGCTTCATGTT
>JAITCM010000063.1 GCA_031283085.1 Chitinispirillales bacterium
CTGGTTTTGGTCAATATGATTGGATTGGCTTCGCCGAGATAAACAAGTTGCCTACGGCGAGATAAACAAGTTGGCTTCGCCGAAGTAAACAAGTTGCTTCGGCGCTTCGCGCCTCGCAACCTGGTTATCTCGGCGAAGCCAATGACTGTCATTGCGAGCGTAGCGAAGCAATCCAGAAAGCCACAACTCTTAAAAAAATATTTACACAAAATTTGAAACTGTCTCATTAATACTGATATGGAATAGAATCCGGGACCCCCAAAGGAGGGGGCACCGCAAGCAGAGCAAGCGGTTGGGTGAGCCCCCGAGGCCCCGGACGCAGTGTTTTTTCGGTTTTGACGTAAAAATGAGAATAAAGCAAACCTGACGAGATTCAGGTTCGCCGTTTTGAGGGCTGATAACAGGTCATTGAGCGAAGTCGAACTTGTGTATCTCGCCGTAAGGCAAATGACCTTTCTATACGTATTCTTTAAGGATGTACTGCTACATATAGTATACCTATACCATATATAGTGGTGGTGGGGGGGGGGGGTACACAATATATTGTGGTCATCGTATCTGTCGTATTGCTCTTGTCCATAATATTCCTCTGCGTTTCATTATCAGGTAATTCAGTTTAACTCATTTTGTAATGACGTCACGAAGTGACGAAGTCATCTGATTCTAACTAGTGTTAATAAAGCCGTGCAGCGGCGTTACTTTATTAACCGGCGGTTAAAACCGCCGGTTAATGGCTCGGCGGTAAAACCGCCGGCGTGTCGCCCCTGACGGGGCTTTCCGCAATATCAACTGTTTTTCAACGCTATTCTCAACAGCGTCTTTTCTATGGGGCGGCTATGAATTTTTTTCCGTATTCCGGCGTAAATTTCCGCCTTAGTTCTGCCGTTTTACCGGCGTTTACCGGTATCTGCCGCATACCCCACCATATAATATATAATCGGGCGGGTTATTTTTCAAGAAAAATCCGCAATATTTTTCGGTTTCCGGCGTTTTCCGCCGTAGCCGCGGCTGTCCGTCCATGATATTTATATCGCAAATTTCGTGCCAATCGTCTTTTGGGGGGGTTATGGTTGCGGTTTTGGGGTTAGGCGGTATGCGGCGGCAACAATCTTTTAAAAAAATTTGGCTTTAACCGCCATTAATCACTATATTTAATATGTATACGCCAAGTCATAATCTCATAATCATTCTTTAAAGAAAGGGTTCTATTATGAACAAAGTCTTTGCCAACAAAGTCTTCGCCTCCGCCGTCGTCACGGCGGCGGTCATTGTCTCCCAGGCGTTCGCCGATACCATCACCATGAACGACGGTCAAATCGTGGAAAAAGCCACCGTCTCAAAGGTCGGCGTCCGTGAAATCGAGTACACGGTCGGTAAGAGAAAGGTGCTCTACACCGTCAGGAAATCGGATGTGGCGAAAATAGCCTACAAAGACGGCGCTGTTGATTCGTTCCCTGTTAAGGAGAGGCGCAAAGGCTGGAAAGACGACGCGTTCAGGAAAGGCGACGGGTATGGGAAGCCTCATTGGGGAAGGGGGCGGGGGGAATTTAGGGGCGGACCGAACGAATTCAGAGGCGAACCGGGTGAATTCAGGGGCCGCGGAGAGTTTGGCGAACCCGAACGCGGGGCTCCCCCGCCCGACAGGTCAAACGGACCCCGCAGCCACGGCGCCATAAATCCGCGCGACATCGTGCCAGCAAGCCAAGGGTCGGCGATAGCGCCGCCTCCGCCGCCTCCGCCGGCTCCGGCGCAACAGGCTCCGGCTCCGACACAGCCAGCCCCGGCGCAACCGGCGGCTACGCAACCGGTTAAGACACAACCGGCTCCGGCTCCGGCACAGCCGGCCCCGGCTCAACCGGCGGCTACGCAACCGGTTAAGACACAACCCGCGGCGGCTCCGGCGCAACAGGCCCCGGCCCCGGCGCAACAGGCTCCGGCTCCGGCACAGCCGGCCAGATAGGTATGGGAATTGACGTCAATCTTTCGGCGGCGGCGATGATGAATCGCCGCTCTTGCCCGTTTCCGAGGGGGAAGCGCCCGCAGGTTGCGGCGTTGCCCCCTCCGCTTTGGCGGATTTCCTGTAGGACTCCGAGCGGTAATCCGTGCTGTAAAACCCGCTGCCCTTGAAGATAAATCCGGCCCCGGGCGAAAAACGCCGCTTGGCCTCGCCGCCGCAACCCTCCCGCGGGCAATTGGCAACCGGCGGAGCGGTTATGCTCTGAAATTCGTCGAATATGCGCCCGCACTTCAAGCATTCGTATTCGTATGTCGGCATATTACCACAGTCCTCGCGATTGAATTTTTATAATAAACCCGACTCGGTCAAAACATGAACGACGGCTTCTTAGCCGGCTGGCTTCCGCCGCTGTTGCCGCCTCCGCCGCTGCCGCCCGTGTTCGCGCCGCCCCCTGCCCCGCCGCTCGCCGCGCCGCGCCTCGACGGGCCGAATATGTCCATCTCGTCGCCGCTGCGCAGGCCCCTCGCTATACCGTGCACATTGCAGGAATCAACCATCGTCTCGTACTTGAAGTATTCCACTTTCTGCTTGGGGCACGAGCTCTTGGCAAATCCGAATGACTGCGAGCAAATCATCAGGCCTTTGGTCCCCATGGGGCGCGAGAACTCCTGCCTCGGAAGGTTTTTGTGGAGCTCCTTCATCGCGTCTACCCAAACGGGGACAGCGGCGGCGGAACCGGTTACGCCGTGGCCCATCGACCGCCGCTCGTCCACGCCGGTCCACACGCCGGTGGTTATCTGCGGCGTGAAGCCTACGAACCACGCGTCGGAGTATTCGTTGGTCGTACCGGTCTTGCCGCCCGCCGGCCTGCGGAAACCGAGTCCGGGAATTGACGCCGCCGTGCCGCAACACACCACGCTGCCGAGCATCGATGTCATCAAAAACGCGGTCTGCGGCGATATGACCTGATGCTCCCTGACCGCCGCTTTCTCCAATATTCTACCGTTTTTATCCGTTATCTTATTTATGAAGTAGGGCTCGGCCCGTATGCCGCGGTTGGGGAAAGCAGAGTATGCGGAGATAATCTCCATGGGTATCACCTCGCATGAGCCTATGGCCAACGAGGGTACCGGGTTGAGCTTCTGCTTTATGCCCATCTGGGCGGCGTAATCGACGACCGTCTGGCCGCCTACCCTTGTGAATACCTGTATGGCGACGAGGTTGTTGGATTTTGCGAGCGCGTCCCGGATGCTCATCGGTCCGAGGAACTTGCGGTCGTAGTTTTCGGGCCGCCACTCGCCTTCGGGGGTTACGAGGGTAATCGGCTGGTCTAATATCACCGTGGCGGGGTTGAGGCCGTTGTCCATGGCGGCGGTGTAGACGAAGGGTTTAAAGAGCGAGCCCGGCTGCCGCTTCGCCTGCGTGGCGCGGTTAAACTTGCTCTCCTGAAAGTCGCGGCCGCCTATAAGCGTAAGGATAGCGCCGGTGGACGATTCGAGCGCGACCACCGCTATCTGCGCTTTCCGATATTTGAGGGTATCGTGCAGTGTCGCGTAGTCGGCGGCGTTTTTGGTATAGACAGAGTCGAAATTGTCCAAGTAGGTTTGGCGCGAAATACCCAATTGGCGGTCGGCGCCGGAGCCGTCGAGGAACATGCGGTTGAGCCGTTTTTGCAGTGAGGCGACCGCGCGAGCCGCGCTCCTCTCCGTGGAGTCCTGGGCGGCGGGGTCGAGCGTGGTGTGGATGACGAGCCCGCCGTTGTAGAGCAGTTCGTCGCCGTATTTGTCGGATATGTACTTACGCACCATCTCCATGAAGTACGGCGCCACGGGCGGGCGGTATATTTTGGGGTTGGCGACCACCGGTTCGTCAATGACGGCCTTGAAAGCGTCGGCGCCGATGAACTTGGCAACGGTCATCGCCTTCAACACGGAGTTGCGGCGAGCGGTGGTACGGTCGACGTTGTCGGGTTTGTCGGGTCTGTGGTGTTCGGGCAGTTGGATTGTTCCGGCGAGTACCGCGCACTCGTTCAGGGTGAGTTCGCCCACATTTTTGCTGTAGTAGTGTTCGGCGGCGGCTTGCATCCCGTACACGCCGGCGCCGAGGTAGACCTGGTTCAGGTAGAGTTCCATAATCTCGCGCTTGGTGTAGCTGCGCTCAAGTTGTACGGCGGTGAGCACCTCGCGGATTTTGCGTATGAACGTCTTGTCGGATGAGAGGTAGAGGTTTCGGGCGAGTTGCTGGGTGATTGTGGAGGCGCCCTGAGCCTTCTTCCCGCGGGCGAGATTGACGAACACCGCGCTGATATTGCGCATCACGTCGATTCCCCAGTGGCTGTAGAACTTGCGGTCTTCGGTGGCTATGACGGCGGTTTGGAGCCCGACCGGGATTTTGTCCAAAGACACCCAAAAGCGCCTCTCCACGCTGAACTCGTGGATGGGCTTGCCGTCCTTGTCTAAAACCTTGGAGACGACCGACTGCTCGATATTTTGGAGTTGTGTGTGCATCGGTAACGTTTCGTAGAGCCGGTAGAGGAAGATTGCGCCGGCGCCGAGGCAGAAAGAGACGGACGGAATGACCGTCAATACCAGTATGAAGACGGGGAGGCCTTTGAGCTTGGCGGGCGCGGGGCGGTCGGTTGAGCCGGCGGCGCCGTCTTTTTCGGGATTTTGCGTATTGCCTTTATTTTTGCGCATAGTATCAACCGGATAGCCGCCGTATCGACAATTACCGTGCCTGTATACGTAATATACGTACAATATCTAAAAAATAAATAGCCCTTCTCGACGAGAAACTCGTCAAAAAGGGCTTCCTTTCGGATAAACAGTGGAGCTGAGGGGGATCGAACCCCTGGCCTCGACATTGCGAACGTCGCGCTCTCCCAGCTGAGCTACAGCCCCGGTTTCCGTCACGAACCTGCCGTGAAAAGATAAAATAATATACGGAACGGCGCTACGCAAACATTTTTTGCAGATTTTTCCGCCGGGGTAAATTCATTGTTTGACGGATTTTAATATTTTTGACCGCGCGTCACTCGCGTTATATTATTTTAGGTATTCAAATAATAGAGACTGTCTCAAAATCTGTGTAAACTGGTTTTGGTCAATATGATTGGATTGGCTTCGCCGAAGTAAACAAGTTGCTTCGGCGCTTCGCGCCTCGCAATGACTGTCATTGCGAGCGTAGCGAAGCAACTTGTGTATCTCGGCGAAGCCAATCCAGAAAGCCACAACTCTTAAAAAAAA
>JAITCM010000105.1 GCA_031283085.1 Chitinispirillales bacterium
ACCAGTAGCCGGATTTAAGGAAGCTGTCGAAGTCGTTAATTTTTTTATCGAAATAGCCGCCCGGCAGGGCCGAAAATTTGTAGGCGTCCGTGCCGTTGCCGTTGACGGTATTCCCCCAATCGTTTGCCGCTTTCAGGTTTTTTCCCGCCTTTCCGATTCCGCCCGCCGACTCCGCCAATATATCCCAGTCCGCTTTGGACGCTAAACGCCATCCGTCGGGGCAGGCTGTTTTCGCGGAATCCATGCTGTATAGCATACCGTATGATTCGCAGTTATTATAGCACTGGGAACCGCTTGACTTCGCGTCATATCTCAGATTCTCCGCCATCCACTCCACGCCGTCTATAACTACCGTCCTGTACTTGTTTTTGTCTCTGTAGTCTGTCAGGTTGCCGATTACCACCGGTTCGAACGCCGCCGTTACCGTTACGTCCTTCGCGGGCATGAGAAATGACGCGGTCGCGCTCTTCGGGTCGTCGAAATTTACCCCGGCAGCGGATTCCCAGTTTTTGAACCGCTTGCCCTCCGGCGCTTTTCCCGCGTTTATGGCAACCGCCGCGCCCTCCGCGTAACTGCCGTCGCCTGACTTGCCCGTGCCGTCGCTTTTAACCGTTACCCTGTATATGAATTCAAACTCCGCCGTTACCGTTACGTTTTTCGCGAGCATAGCGAAGGTGGTTGCCTCATTGAACGCGTCGTTAAAAACTACGCCGGCGTCGGATTCCCATTTTTTGAACCGCTTGCCCTCCGGCGCTTTTCCCGCCGTTATGTTGACCGTCTCGCCCGCCCGATAATCGCCGACGCCCGACGCGCCCGTGCCGGCGCTGACCGTTACGGAATACGTGGAGGCTTCGCCTAAAACGCACCTGACGGAATACCCGGCGTTCTTCCCGGAACTGCCGCTCCGCACGCCGTTATGGTCGTAGCCCATGCTCTTAAATTCCGCGGTGTCGGCATCCGCACCCATGCTTGTCCACCAGTAACCGAAATTTTTAGCGCCGTCGAACTTGCCATTGGGCGAGCGAGCCCCGCCCGGCAGGGCACTAAACAAGAGTTCGTCCCTGCCGGCGGCGGAACCGGAATACGTCCAGTCGTTTATCGCTTTCAGTTTTTCTCCGGCGGCGGATTCGCCTCCCGCGTAAACTATCAAGTCACTCCAGTCCCCGCGGGAGGGCAAACGAGAACCTTCAGGGCATACCGTATTCGCCGTGTTCCAATTGTACAGCCGTCCATAATTTTCGCAGTTCTTAGGGTCGTCCTCATAACACCAGGAATTTCTTCCGTCATCAATCTTGTAATTCAAATTCTTCGCCATCCACCACAAATCGCCCCTTTTCACCACCTCATACTCTTGGCCGTTCTTGTCAACCACCGTCCTGGAGATTTCGGCGGGAACGAACATCGCCTTTAGCGTTATGTCGTTAGCGGGCATCGCAAACGTGATTGACCTTTTTGTTTTGGACGCGTCGTCAAGAATCACATCGTCGGATTCCCAATTCTTGAACTCCCACCCTGGAGGGTCCTTTCCCGCGAATATGGTAACCATCTTGCCCACCTCTTGCCTGCCAACGCTGTATGGCTCTATGCCATCGCTTATAACCGTTATCGAGTATGTGGGGATGTTCCCCTTATCATCGGCAACGCACCTCACCGAAAGGAAATCCGTTGCGGATGCCCCTTCCATCAAGGATTTTTTGCCGGCTTCCATATACTTGTAAAAGCGGTCGGCGCTGCCGGCGGTAGTGGACGTGCTCGTCCACCAGTATCCCGCGGCGCCGATGTTGTGGGAATCGTTGGTGAAATGGCCTCCGGGCTGGGCCGAAAAACCGTAGTTGTCCTCGCCGTTGCCGGAATTATTCCAGCCGTTGGCCGTCTTCAGACTCATACCGGCCGTTGGTAAGCCGCCCACCGAATTTGCCAAATCGTCCCAGTCGCTCTTATCCGCCAAATGCCATCCGGTGGGGCAAGCTTCCGCCGCCGCGTTCCTGTCGTATAGCCTGCCGTACTGGTTGCAGTTAGAGTTATCGCCGCCGCCATAGCCATAACACCGAGAACCGCTTTTTGTCACATGTTTCATATTCTCCGCCATCCACGTCTTGCCGTCCGGCATTTTCACCGTCTTGTATCGTGTGGTATCGTTATTCCTTGTGTCAATATACGAGCCGAACTCGGCGCCGTCCCACTTCCCGTATTCGCTTCCGCCGGCGCCCTCCACGCACCTCACCGAGTAACCGGCGCGTTTGTCTAACGCGGTTTTGCTCACCTCGTTTCCGCCGGAGGACATCGCTATGCTGTACGCGACCGACACGGTAGCCGTGGACGTCCACCAGTTGCCGTCGCTGCCCGAGCCGTAGAACTTTTTGTCTATATGCCAGCGGTAGCCGCCGGGGCGCGCCGCGAACCCGTAAGCGTCCGTGCCGTTGCCGCTGCCTTTCCATCCGCTTTTTGATTTCAGTTTTTTGCCGCCCTCGTCCTTGCCGCCCGCCGCCAGCACCAAGTCATCCCATTCCCTGCCGGACGCCAAATGCCACCCGGACGGGCAAGCATAATTAAGCGCCGCGTCCCAATCGTAGAGCCTGCCGTCCTCGCAATCGCCGTAATCATAACAATAAGAAATGCCCTCTTCTTTTTTCAGTTCATACCTCATATTCTCCGTCATCCACTTTTTGCCGCCTGTCTTTACGGTATGGTACTTTGTGCCGTCCCTCTCGTCGGTAAACGTTCCCAAAGGCTTGCGCTCCTCAAGCGCCCCGCCCAGCCCGCTCTCCGAACACCCGCAGCACAAAACCGCCGCAACCGCCGCGGCCGCCGCAATCAAAAACGCCCTTACACGCAACGCAAACATTTCTTGCCTCCCATAAGTTAAAAGTCAATAAAGTTAAAACAGCATTGCCAACCGTTAACCGCCTAAAGAAGATAGCAAAGCCCGACCACGTGAGCGCTTGAATTGAACCCGCGGCAGTATCTGTAGTAATACCGCCATTTTGTTGACCTTTGCCAAATAATGTTCCCGATTCCAACCGCCAGGCCGGCGTTCAACATATAAACAGTGTCGTCGCTGTCAACGCCGAAAAGCGCGTCCCCATAAACGCCGGCCTCAATGGAAACGTAGTTCTTCATTTGAAGCAAAACGGTCAGCGGCACATTCACGCCGGCGAATTTGAACGGGTCATCGCCAAAGCCGGCCTGCCCGCCTAAGATGTTACCCTCCATATTGAGCAGCAAGGCCCCTTCCCATAACGGGCGTGTGTGCGTTATCCCAAACTGCAACGCCAAATGGCCGTCTTTGACCGGGAGAAAATTGCCCGCGACCGACAACCCCCATACAGGCTCGTTGAGATACTCGTCCCCCGATGCCTGCGTGAACGCAACGCCGCAAAGGACGCATAGCGCGGCAACGCCGCGCCCGACATAACTTCTAACCTTCGACATCATAAAAAAGCCTCCGTGTTACCTGTTAATTTATTGTTTTATGAAATTACCGTACTTACCGTACGCCGACATGCCGTATCTCAACCACGATTGCCACAACCGGTTTCTCGCTCTTCGACGAGAACTTTATGTTCTGCCGCCCTAAGGTTATCTCGTCAAAAGGAACCATATCCTCCCCGATGGCGTCTCTCGTTTTTTGCGCGAAATCGCCGCCGCCGGCGCGGAGTTTCTCCACGAGACCGTCTATGTCCAACTCCTTCTGCGAGTAGAGGACGAGGTTGTAGGTCGTGCCCGTTGTGTTGTCCAACTCGAACAGGTGCTCTTCGTCAGGCAGAGCGATGTCGTTATTTTTGTAGAACAGCGCGGCGCTTGTGCGTTCGTCGTGCGGGAATACCTTAGAGACCGCGTTGCTCAAATCCGAGCCTATCACGTAAACCCACGCGGGGCTGTTGTTGGAGAGGTATATGCGGTATGGGTCTTCGGCCGTATATCCGGCGCCGCCCCGCGTCATTTTGTAGGT
>JAITCM010000138.1 GCA_031283085.1 Chitinispirillales bacterium
ATGAAAGGTCTGGCCAAAGGCCTGGCCAAAGGTTTGGCCAAAGGTTTGGCCAAAGGTCTGGCCAAAGGCCGCGAAGAAGGCATCAAGATTGGCCGCGGGGAAGGCATAGAGATTGGCCGTGCGGAGGGCAAGGCGGAGGGCAAGGCGGAGGGCCGTGCGGAAGGAAAGGCTGAGGGCCGCGCGGAGGGCAAGGCTGAGGGCCGTGCGGAGGGCAAGGCTGAGGGCGAGAAAGATGCCGCCCGTAAAACCGCAATAGCAATGAAAAGTGACGGCGTGGACCACAAAACCATCGCAAAATGGACCGGCCTCACCGCCGCCCAAATCCGGGCACTCGCGTCGCCTCAAACAAAAAGATAACCGCCCACCGTCTCCCAAATTAGATACATTGCCTCAAAATAAATGTAACCGAGCGCTAAAAAAATAAAAAAAACATTGACCTTTGGCGTAGAATATAGTATAATATTAAAGAAGAAGTTCGGACTTTGCGCCAACAAACACCACACAACCGCGCCGGGATACCTCCGGCTGACGGAAAGGTCAGGTATTGTATGAAATCCGCCGCCAAAACAGCCCACCTGATTTCAACAGGATTAATACCCCCCCCCCCCCCCTACAAATAATCGGCGACGAAACGGCTCCACAATCGTGGGAGTGCTCGCGGCGCTGGTGTTCATCGGCATCGTGACCGCGGCTATGGTCAAAAATACCGGGAGCCAGTCGGCGGTTAGCCGGGGGTATGGGGCGGTTGCCGTTATGGGGAGCACCGCGAGGAGCGGGGTTGTGGCTACGGAGGGGTTCTTTTTGAATAATGACACGGCGGTGGAATTCATAAACAAGCTCGTAAATCAGGGCGGCAACGATTTTTTGTTTAATAGCGGGACAGCCAGAAAGCGCCTCTCCGCCTCGGCAAATCAATATTTTTCGAGCCAACTCTATAAATACGACGCTACGCAACTCAACAACACCGACCAAAGCCACCTCAACGCCGGCTTTAAAATCAGCGCTGGGAAGAACGCGTCTGGGAAGGCTATGAAGGAAGCCCGCGCGTTTTATAGATTGGGAAATTTGGTTATGGAAGGGGGCTCGATGGACGCTCAAAACGCTATTTATTCCAAAGGGGCGTTTTCCGCGGATGCCGGAGCGGGCATTGAAGGCGGGTCGGCAACATTCGACAGTGTTGTTAATTTTAACGGCAATAGCAATGATATTACATTTACCGGGTCGGTTTATTTTAACGATACCGTTAAATTTCAAGGCAACTCCCATAAATTTCAGTTCGACAGCACGGTTTACTTTAACGGCTACGCGGATATTCAAATGAAAATCGGTTTTAAAAAGTGGGTTTATTTTAACTCCGGCGCAAAGCTTTCCGATTCCAGCGCGTTTGACGGCAAGGCCTACTTTGGGGGATTGGCCTGGTTTAGCAGCAACGGCCCTATAACGTTTAAAGAAGACGTCGGCTTTAACGGCAACATTGAAACGAACCTTCCCATCAACACTCAAAAACATATTTACATCAACGGGAGTTTTACGTCAAACAGCAACGGTAAATTTGACGGCGCCAACGGAGTCAATGATACGTTATTTCATACCAATAATTTTAATTTGAGAACCGATTACTGCGTTTTCGAGCAAAACGTTAATGTATGTGACCAGCATAATACGTTTTACAGCGTTTGTCAAACTAATAACAGGGCGGGTTGTACACAACGCCTTGTTGAAAATAATACTTCCCTTTGCCAATTACACTACGACAAATGCACGCCTTTCGCCGTCAATGCCGCCTCCGGCGTTGCCCAACACCTTCAAGGCGCGAAAAACAACGGCCTGGACAACATAAACATAACGCAAAAATTAAACATAAACACCGCCGGGATGTCTATGGGCGAACGCAAGGATCCGCAGTTAGACATAACAAAAATACCTCAGTCGGTACGCAACCTGTATACTCAGACCAGCATAACCAACGAGACAAACACCACGGCGCTTGATATGAACAAACTCGACAGTCTGTATGCAAACGCGCCATCGAACGCGCGTTATATGGGGCATATAGTGATTAGGGTTACCGGAGAGCTTAACACTAACCACCTGAGCGCCAGCGACGTTTTTAACGGGAAGGTAATATTTATCATAGAAAGCGGCGGTACAATAGCCAGCAACGGAAATTTCTACACCAGCACGTCAAATGACGCAAGCACGTTGATATACGCCGCCGCCGGCACGGGGCAAATAAGCCAATTCGGGACAACGGGCACTTTCCGCGGCTACATTTACATAGCCAACGGCAACACCGCAAACAACAGTATCAACTTCACAAGTAATCCTAACGGCAAGATTATCGGGGCAATCCACAATTTCTCAAACAAACAATTGGAATGGAACGCCGGATTCCGGGTACCGGTTCAGTTCAGCCCGACCCACTTAAACGCTTTTGCCGGCTTAAAGGTAAGCAACCCATCCGCCCCCCCTTCCGCCAATAGCGCAATAATACTGACGCCCGACTCCACCATAAGCGTAAAACCGTTAGGCTACTATTTCTACTAACGCCAAAACGTCAAAAAGCGAGGCTTTTACTTTGCCGAAAAAGCTTTCTCCTCAAGCTCTTTAATGCCCAAAAGCATGGCCGCTTTAAGGACGTTTTGGTAACCCATGCTAAGATAGGCGTCTAAAGATTCGGCGCGGCTGCGGATTGCCGGAGAAAGGTTTAGCGTAACCCGCGTCGGCGGCTCTATTTTGCGCAAAAAGTTTTACCGGCTTTGCGAAAAAATAATTTACGCCCCGCAATATGTATCCGGCAGCGGCATGATGTATATTGATATTATGGAAACACACTCAACAACCAACGACGGCGCCGGGGCTTTCGGGTGTTGTCCCGACGGCAGCCCGGAGGAGATTCAGCGCTATATCGTGCAGAAGTTGGACATTATCGGCCAATTGGCCGGCGGCATCTCTCACAATTTCAACAACCAGTTGACCGGAATAATGGGCTTCGCGAACCTCATAGCGCTGAGGGCGGAGAACGGGAACATCAAGAAGTTTGCCGAGGAAATCATCGGCATCTGCAAGAACGCGGGGGACATGGTGAGGGAGTTGCTCACCTTCGCTCGGTACAAACCGATGACCGCCACCCTCCTAAACGTCAACAGCGCCATAATAACGGTCACCAACCTGCTCGCCAACAGCATAGACAAGAGGATAACCATCTCCACCGATTTAAGCCCCGCGCCGTGCAACGTTTTCACCGACGCGGTGCAGTTGCAGAGCCTGCTCCTGAACATCGCGCTAAACTCGAAAGACGCGATGCCCACGGGTGGCAAGCTTGCCTTCTCCACCAGGCGCGTCGAGACCGCCGCCGTCGACAGCGCCTCAACCGCGCCGTGCGGCTACGTGCGGATAGAAATCGCCGACACCGGCCACGGCTTCGGCGACGAGGTGAAGACGCGGCTGTTCGAGCCTTTCTTCACGACCAAAGCTCAGGGGCACGCTGGGCTGGGCCTAAGCGCCGCCTACAACCTCGTCACGCTGATGAACGGAACCATTGAGCTCAACAGCGAGGTGGGCAAGGGGACATCGGTAGTGGTAACGCTACCTGTCCAATCGGACGCGGCGGCTCCCGCGCAAGGCCGGAGCGCGGCGCAGGGTGACAGGGAACCGAAAGCAAGGGCGGAAAAAACTCGCGGGACTATCCTCCTCGTAGACGACGACGGCTGCATACGCGACAGCCTGTCGGCCTTCCTGAGGGGCAACGGCTACGGCGTCTTCACTGCGGTCGACGGGCTCGACGCCGTGGAAAAGTACGGCACGACAAACGGCCGTTCCATAGACCTTGTGATACTCGACATGGTCATGCCGCGAATGGACGGCAAGGAGGCCTTCGTCAGGATGAAAGAAATCAACCCGTCCATAAAGGCCATAGGCATAACCGGCTACACGAATTACACCCAGGACGAGATGGCGGCGCTCGGTATGAAGAAGATGCTGCAAAAGCCCTTCGCGTTTGAGGAACTGTCAAACACCATAGCGGAATACATTCAAAACTAACCGGACTTCGCCCCTATCCCCTTTACCTCAGAGATAAAATCGCTGATATCCTTGAACTTTCTGTAGACGGAGGCAAACCTGACGTAAGCCACCTCGTCGAGTTCGTACAGCTCCTCCATCACCATCCTCCCGATTTCGACGCTCGGCACCTCGTTTTTGCTTATCCTCTCTATCCGGTTCTCAATTTTGTCAACAATGCTCTCAATTTTCTTCACGCTGATGGGACGCTTCTTGCAAGCGGAGGTGATGCCCTGCATGAGCTTCTCGCGCTCGTAGGGCTCGCGGCGCTGGTCGTTCTTTATTATCGTGAGCGATATGTTCTCTATGTACTCGTATGTGGTAAAGCGCTTGCCGCAGTCTAAGCACTCGCGGCGCCTGCGGACAGCGCGCCCCTCCTTGCCGGTCCGCGAATCGACCACCTTGTCTTCCTGATGCCCGCAGAATGGACAACGCATATACCGACCGCTCTTTCCGTTTGTGTTTTTAAAGTCAAATTATTTAAAGGGAACCTCTAAAAATCTGGATTGGCTTCGCCGAGATACACACGTTGCTTCGGCGCTTTGCGCCTCGCAATGACGGTCATTGCGAGCGAAGCGAAGCAATCCAGAACGATGTACCTTTTTTAGAGATGCCCTAAAGTCAAAAATTGGTCTTAAGCGCCAATACCGTCCCCCTGGCGTCCGGGGTTAACGCCGCCTGAAAGCGTACGCCGGACGACAGGCTCTTCTTTCGGAATACCCGCAGGTCAACGGTTGACAGAATTCTGTTGACTACGAGCGCTCCCGCGAAAAATGACGACGCTACCCTGAAATTGCGCGCCTTCTGACGTAAATTGTTGTACTCGTCTTGCTGTTCCCTGTCGGCCCAACGCCACCAGCTTTCCGGGTCCCGGTATAAATCGGCGGCGTTCCCCCTTGACAACTCTACGGACTCGTTATACTCGGCGGCGTCCATATACGCCCCGACGTGGCGCCAATAGGCCTCGCCGGAGGGCGCGCTCAATATTCCGGCCGCCGACGCGGCGAAAGAACGGGCGCTCTTCTCCTGGGTATCCGCCAACCCGTAGAACACCAACGCCCCAAAGAGCGAGGCCAAATCCACCGACAGGTACACAAACGCGGATTTAGGCCTGTCAACATAGTAATGCCCCATTCCCGGAACGGCGAGGGAGAGCCCCATAGCCGCGACGAGGCTGCGCTCATTTTCTACCTTCACATCAAAAAACGACACCTCGCCGGTTACGATTTCGTCCTCGACGGTAACCTGCGCCGCAACCTGAGCGGCAAGCCCGGCGGCGAGGAGCAGCGCCATGCGCAAACGCGCCCTCAAAACCGCAGCCTCAGCGCGACGCCCGGCGAATGCCCGAAGCCCGTGAAGACGAACTGCTGCTCAACGGAGAGGCGGTTCCACGCGCTGTTATCCTCACCCAGGAGCCTCGCGTTGTAGGCGCGCGCGGTAAAGCCCGCGTCTATGGCGCTGGCTATGTGGTTCAGGATTATCGCGTAGAACACGTAGTTGACGGCGTCGCGGTACGAATTCGACCTGTCCATCTTCGTGTTGTACTCGGTTTGGTAACTCGAGTAACCCAGCACCGACTCGCCGTTAGACACCAACCTGCCCGCATTGTCAAAGATTTTCTTTACATAGTAGAACGCATCGTCATTGGTATAATTGTCTAATATGTACCTGCTTCCGTCCGAACCGACAATCGTGTCGTTTGGACCGCTATCAAGCAACTGGTCCAACGACAGCACATTGTCTTTCCACCCCGGCGTAAAACTTTTACCGCGAATGCTCTCGTAATAGTAGGCCCCCTTACTACCGGCCATATCAAAAAAATATTTGTCATACGGCAACTGGGTGAGGCTGTCTTTTACAATGGCACTGTCGCGCTCAACAAACTTTTCTCGCAGCCGGCTATCGTAAAGCCGAATGCTATCTACGTCAAAATGCTCATCGGCAAAGCTATAGGCCTCTTTCTTCTTAGACTTCGCCACTGAATTGAGGTAGACCGCGACCCCTATGGCCGCAACCTCAGCCGCCCCAAACGCGGATGCCTTGATATAGCTGCGCGAGTAGGCCTGGCCGAGGCCGGGCACGAGCAGCGAGAGCAGCATCGCCAAACGCGGCGACCTGTACTCCTTGAGATTCTGCGCGAAATTGATTGTCCGCCCCTCCTCCACCACGGCGGGTCCGGGAACCGCGGTATCGGATTTCGCGGTTCCCGGCGACGGCGGCCCGCGGCGCCCGGCGCGCAAATTCGGCGCCCCTCCCGCGCTGTCGGCGGCTTTCACGCTTTCGTCGACGCCCGCCGGCTGCCCGTCCGCGTTTACGGGCGTTTGACTTAAAGCCGCAGAATCGCTTACCGTCTTGGGGACGGCAGACTCTTCTTCCGTCAACAGGTCGCCCTCCTCGTCGTCGACGAGGAGCTTGTCCAAATCGAGGCCTTTAGCGGCCGGTTTCCGAACCTGGTCTTGTGTCTTCTCGTTTTGTGTCTTCTCGAACATATTCGCAAACTCTTTATACATCTCCGTACAAGCCGCAGTGCTTTTTTCCAAGAGGTCTATGAGCTTTTCAGAACGAACGGCATCCATTGAACCTACTAAGAATCCGTCCTCGGTATCGAATATTGAAACCGACAGAGTGAACAGTGTTTCTATCTTGCCTATTTTCCCACGCACGATGTAGTCCGCGCCAATCTTGCTACCAAGTGTAATAACGCAGTTCTCTTCGGCACATTCCGCCAAAACGGAACCGCTTTGTGACATAACGGTCTCAGTGGTCATGACATTGTATCGGCCTCGCGGCAAGTTTTTGACGGCCGTGTTGCGTAACTCATCGGTTATCAGCCTGACTTCCGACTTTTTCAACTTTGCTTTCGCATACGGCTCCATATCTATTTCCATCTCCACAACTGCCACGTTTTTCACTCCCGCAACGGATATTCCGGCAAAGAGCGCTATAATGAAAAAAACTGTTAGTTTTTTCACATTAAATCCTTTTCGATGGATAACCAAATACATCACAATCCCAAAACATCTTTCATTTTATAAAGTCCCGGCGGCTTATGCGCGAGCCATTTGGCCGCCGCCACCGCGCCGCGGGCGAAAATACTGCGGTTGTGCGCCGTGTGCTTAAGCTCCACCCGCTCGCCTATTCCGGCAAACAATACCGTATGGTCACCGACGATGTCGCCGCCGCGAACCGCGTGCATACCGATTTCGGTGGGCGGGCGCGTTCCGGGCGCCATCCCGCCGCGCCCGTTCACAACCGCGTCGCCGTAGGCCTGCCCAATCGCCATAGCCGCGACCTCGCCAAGCGTCCGCGCCGTACCGCTGGGCGAATCCTTCTTGAAACGGTGGTGCGCCTCGATTATCTCTATGTCAAAAGCCCCGCCCAACTTCCCGGCGACAAGCTCCGTCAGCGAAAAGAGCAGGTTCACGCCCAAACTCATATTGGAACTGACGAGAACGGGAACGGTGTCGGCAGCCTTTTGAATGAGTTCGTTATCATCCGGCTCAAGGCCGGTGGTGCCCACGACCATAGGCAGCTTCCACCGCGCGGCCATCTGCAAATTGACACGCGTCGACTGAACGGAAGAAAAATCTATCACCACGCCGCTCTTGACGCCCGTTTCCTCAATTGAGGGACAGACCGACACCTCGCCGCAATCCGCGCCTATAGCCGAACCGTAGCTTTGCCAAATCTTAGGATGCCGCTCGTACTCGACGCATCCGGCGAGACGGGTTTCACCGTCTTCCAGAATTACCCTGGCTATCTCAACGCCCATACGTCCGAGGGCGCCTACTATTATTATGTCCGTTACCGATTGTTTCGACATATCGCTCCGTTACCGAATCTGTTGTATTGATACGCGTCCGTTAAAAACATTATTTAATTATACGTCTTCCAAACCGCCAGCAACTTCTCCTTATTATTTTCAAGCATCGGCGCCAGCGGCAACCTGACCGGGCCCGCGGCCAACCCGGATTCCGCCATACACGTCTTTATCGGCACCGGGCTTGTCTCTATGAACAAGGTCTGCGAAATCGGGAGCAGCTCGTCGTGCAGTTTCAACGCGCCTGCGTGGTCGCCGTCAAGCCACAACTTCACCATCTCGCTCATCTTTGCCGGGAGTATGTTGCCGGTCACCGATATTACGCCGATTCCGCCGCAGGCTAAAATCGGCAGCGTCAGCGCGTCGTCGCCGGACAGTATGGCGAGCCTGTCGCCGCATATACGGTGGAGCTCCGAAATCTGCGTCAGGTTGCCGCTGGCCTCTTTGATTGCCTTGACCTGCGGGTGGCGGCTTAGCCTCTCAACCGTCTCGGGCAGCATATTCACGCCAGTGCGCCCCGGCACGTTGTAGAGCACCATGGGCACGTCCGCCTTCTCGGCAATCATGGAGAAGTGCCTGTAGAGCCCCTCCTGCGACGGTTTGTTATAGTACGGGGTGATGGTTAGAATCGCGTCCGCGCCGCTCTTCTTCGCGTGAAGCGCCGCCTCCACCGCCTCGGTCGTGTTGTTCGAACCGGCGCCGGCAATTACCCGCACACGCCTGTTCGCCTGGTCAATCGTGACATCAACCACGCGCTTATGCTCATCCCAAGAGAGCGTCGCGCTCTCCCCGGTCGTGCCGCACGGCACCAAACCCGCCACGCCGTTGTCTATCAGATAGTCGATATTTGACCGCAGGCCGACCTCGTCGAGGCTGCCGTCGGTCTTAAAGGGTGTCACTATCGCCACGTAACAGCCGCTGAATGTTGTACCGAAGTCATTACTCATAACGCGATTGCCTCCATAAAGTCGAATAATAAAGGTCAATGTTTTTTGTTTGACGGCGGGTGAATACGGTTCACCCCCCGCGGCATCAACACCATCGCAATCCGGTTTGCGGGGGCGGACCCGCGGACGCCCGTTGCCGTATAACGTTAATCCAACGCCTTGTATCAATATAATAAACGCGCCGAACCTTGGGCAATATTCTTAATTGCTTCGGGCCCGGCGCGTCAATCTTGCGGGTTATGCGTAATTAAGGGTTTATGTCCCCCTCCTTGACCACCCAAACCTTCAACTTTGCGTCCACGCCCCTGTGCAGCGAGATGTCCACCGTATAGACACCCAATTGCTTGATAGGTTCTTCAAGTTTCACCTGGCGCTTCTCGACGTCAAAACCCTCTTTCTTCAGGAACTCGGCGATATCGAGCGCCGAGACAGAACCGTAGACCTGCTCCTCTTCGCCGACCTTCACGGCAATGGTGCAGGAGGTATTCTCTATCTTGTTTAGAACCCCCCGCGCCGCCTCGATGAGCTTGGCCTCCCGCTTCTCGCTCGTCCGCTTCGCGTCGGCGACCAAACGCTTGTTCCCCTCGGTCGCCGTCACCGCCACCCCGTTGGGGAGCAGGAAATTCCTCGCGTACCCGTCTTTCACGGTGACGATGTCCATCGCGTTGCCGAGCTTACCGTAATCCTTTTTCAGCACTATTTCCATTTTTATAGCTCCTAATCTTTATTTCATTAACGGAACAGAAACCGGCTACCTCATGTTCTCCGCCACAAACGGCAACAGACCCAAGTGCCTCGCCCGCTTGACCGCGGCGGCCAACAGCCTCTGGTTTTTGGCGCTCACGCCGGAAAGACGCCTCGGCACTATCTTGCCGCGCTCCGTCACAAACCGGCCGATTATCTTTATGTCCTTGTAATCGGGCGCCACCTTATTCTGCTCAAACCAGCAGACCTTCTTCGACCTTCTCTTGACAAACGCCATTTTTATTCTCTCCTGTTTTTATCATTTATGCCTGTCGGCACCACCGCGCAATAAACCGCGCCCTTACGATAACACGTATCAATCGCGTTCCTCGTCCCCGTCTTCGTCGTCAGGCTTATCGATTCTGATTTCCTCCTTGCGCGCGGCGAAAGCCTCCCGCGCCGCCTCGTTCTTGAGGTCGCGAACCGTCGTCAAGTGGCGCAACAGCGACTCGTCCAGCTTGACATGCTTATCGAAAGCCGCCGCGATGTCGCCCGACGCCCGATAGTAAAACACGGCGAAGTGGCCCGTCTTCTTCTTGTTGATAGTATAGGCAAGCGCCCGCTTCCCCCACACATCAACCTTCTCGAACTCCGAATTGGACTTGAAGAACTCTTCAAGCTGTTCCTGCTCCTTCTGTATCGCATCGTCGGAAAGGGTCCCGTCGATAACGACCGCGGTCTCGTAGGGTCGAATCACTTTACTGCCTCCTGTGGACGTTTGGCCCCGAAGTCGGCGAATCCGTTTTATCGGCGGATTCATGCCCCGGGGCAGGGTTTATATTACCGAAAAAATTCATCACAAACAACCGTCAATTATACCTGTTCATAGCCGCGTCTATCCCGTTATCAATCATGAACGCCGCCGCCTCCGCCGCCGCTTTTACTGCCTTGCCGGCATCCCCGCGTTCGCGCTCCTCAAATCCGCCCAGCACAAAATCTATCACGCTCGCTCCCCGCGGCAACGGCCCTATTCCAACGCGCAACCGCGGGTAACCGGTTCCTATCGCCGCCGATACGGACTTCAGCCCGTTGTGCCCCCCCGGCGACCCGTCTTTGCGGAAACGCATTTTGCCCAGCGGGATATGGAAATCGTCGACTATAACCAAACATTTATCCCCGCTCAACCCGTACTTCCTGACAAGCGCCCCCACAGCGTCGCCAGAGAGGTTCATGCAGGTCAGCGGTTTTGCTATCAACACCGGCTTCCGGGCCGGCCCGCAGAAAGCCGCCCGGCACATCGCCTCGCAGTACTCGCACGGTTCGGTAACGCCGCCGCCTAAAGCGGCGCAGAACTCGTCCGCAACGTCGAAACCCACGTTGTGGCGGGTGCCGTCGTACCTGGCACCCGGATTTCCGAGGCCTGTCACAAGCAGCTCCGGCTTGAATTTTCTTATATAATTAATGCCACCGCCGCCTGTATCAACAACACCGGCGGCATCGACAAGGGCGGGTGCGCCGCCGGCGTCAACCTTACGCGGCCTCCCCTTTCCAAAGAGCCTGCCGAGCAACCCTCCAAAGAGTCCCAAAAACTCGGCGCTCCCCTACTTCTTGGCCTGGGCTTTCGCCGCCGCGGGGGCTTTCGCGCCCGCGGCCGGAGCCTTTGCGGCGCCCGCCGCCGGGGACTTCGCCGCAGCCGCGCCGGCCGCGGCCGCCTCGCCCTCCGCCGTCGCCGCCGCGCTCGACTCGCGGGTCGGGTGCGTCACCACCGCCAAAACGTCGTCCGGCGCGTGCTTGATTGCCAGGTTCGGTATGGAAATGTCACGAACGTGTATCGAGTCGCCTATCTTGAGCGCCGACACGTCAACGGACACCTTCTCCGGTATATCCGCCGGCAGACACTCCACCCTCACCGCCTTGAGCGGGTGGCCGAGCACGCCGCCGTCGTCCTTCACGCCCACGGACACACCGACAAACTCAAGCGGCACCTCCGTGGTCACCTTCTTGCTCATATCCACGTGAAAGAAGTCTAAGTGGTAGAAGAGGTCGTCCTTCAAGACGTGGCGCTGGGTCTCGCGGATGACCGCGATGGCGCCCTCCCCCAAGCCGAGGTCGATAAGGTGGGTGGTCTGCCTGGCCCGAACCACCGCGGCAAACTCTCTGTGCGGCACCTCTATCTTTTTGGGCTCGCCGTGACCGTAATACACTGCGGGTATCCACCCCTGCGCACGCGCCTTGCGCGTATAGGACTTTCCGGCGGAACTCCTCTCCCGCGCCTTCAATTTAACGATTTCCAAGGTACTACCTCCTCCGACGTATTATAAAGAGCGGGCGGCAGGCTGCCGCCCCTGCATTCCGGCAAACGCTATTATTATGCCGATTTTCACACACTTAACCGCCCCGAACACAAACCGCAACGGACACGCATACAGGGGCGGAAGGATTCGAACCTCCGAATATACGGACCAAAACCGCATGGCTTACCGCTTGCCGACGCCCCCAAACGCGCCCGCGTCCACAGACAGCCCATCTAATATACATTCATGGCGGTGAAAAATGCAAATTATTTTGCGGTGAATTTGCCGAGCCCTCACCTGCGAATGAAAAACTCCTCCCCGCCCGTCCCAGTAACCGCCAACTCCTGCGCCTCCACATCCGCCACCCGCGACAGCGGCGGCCCCTGCCGCAACCCCTCTACGAACCTGTCGATAACGCCGCGACAGCCCTCCACCTCCATCTCCACCCCGCCGCCGCGAATGTTCCGCACCCACCCGCTCAACCCCAAAGCCCGAGCGGAGTCCCGTGCAAAATACCGGTACCCAACGCCCTGAACCCGGCCTGAGACCAACAGATGGTATCGTTTGTTTTCTGCGTCCATATCGTAAAATTAATATAAAAAATCGGGGGTTAACGTCAAAAATTTTAACCTGAATCCACCACCCAATCACCGTCACCACCTTCCCACACTCTCCTCCGGCTCGGCAACGGTGATTCTGTCATTGTTTTCATCTATCGTTATCAGATAGAGCCCGTTCTCCCGTATCTTTTGGATTACGCCTTCGGCAAACTGCATACCGGCGGCGCCGGCATATATCGTTTTACCCCGCATACCGGTAATCGCTTCGTTGTCGCGCAACTTTTTCAATCGCTCCAAATGCCTCTCCGCATCACCCATCGTAAACAGCGCCTTGGCTTCCACCGCCATAACCTCGTCGCAGTTCTCAAGCAACAAATCAACCTCCGTGAGGAGGCTGCCGTCGAGCCGGTGAAACTCTTTCCGGGGAGACGATATTGTGTAATTGTGGTGTAGCCCGTTCATTTTCTGCATCAGTCCGGGAAGCAGTACCAACTCGACTATCTCCCCGACGCTTTGCCTTAAACCCCCGATTCTTCTTGACATCAGCGCCATCTTTTCCGACAGCATCGCCTCTGACGCCGCTATTTTCTTCGACAGCATCGCTTCGGACGCCACCATTTTCTTCGACAGCATCGCTTCGGATGCCGCTAATTTTTCCGACAAATCCGCACTAATCACCCCTAAAGCGGTGCTGGTTTTTTCCGCGGTGGCGCTGGCCTTTTCTACACTGGCGGTCATCGACAAAATCGCCGCGTCTATCACCGCGTTTCCACCACCCAAAGAAATCCTCTTGCCGCCGCTTGTGGGTTTTGGCTTTGAGCCGGATATAGCCTTCTTGCCCTTTTTGACCGCCGCCTTTTTCGCAGTTTTTACGCCCATTTTGCTCCCCGTTACCTTAAACCCCGTGAAATTGTAACCGACGAATGTCCCGCCGGAAGCCCAAGCGACCGGACACAATAAGTAAAATAGTTAATTTATGCCAAAAAAGCAAAATTTTTCACTACCATCCCAAATGAAGGTGTGGACGTGAGCACTATCGCGAAAGTTACAGACCTTTCGGTCGACGAAATCCTGCAACTGTGATACTTGCGGCCATCGTAGGGGCGGCGTTATAGCCTCCAAAGGCCATAACGCCGCCCGGAGCCGTCGTGCCGTAAAAAATGATATTATTTTTTATGCAAACAGGCGTTAATATTATTATATTATTATAAATATGTATGGCTGGGGCCGGGCCAAGATGGGTGTTTTGTAAATTCAAAACATAGTATACATATACCACTATATGCTATGCGGGAAGCGCCCGTACAATACACACACGTATCGCATCGGAGAAGGTTGGTAACATGAAAATATCCACAAAAGGCAGGTACGCGTTGCGAATGCTGCTGGACTTGGCGGAACATCGGAACAGCGGCTTTATATCCCTCAAGGAAATCGCCGAAAGGCAGAACATATCAAAGCTGTACCTTGAGCAAATCGTCTCGCTTCTGCACACATCCGACATTCTGCGCGCCAATCGGGGAAAGCAGGGCGGCTATATGCTGGCGAAAGACCCGGCAAAATGTACGGTCGGACAGGTACTGCGCATCACCGAGGGCAGCCTCGCGCCCGTGGTCTGCTTAGACAACAACGTCAACGTATGCGACCGAATTGAAGTATGTAAAACGCTTTCCATGTGGACGGGGCTCAATAAAGTCATCACCGAATACCTCAACGGCGTTACGCTGCAAGACTTGCTGGAGCAACATCAATACCAGGGGGCGGATCACTATGTTATCTAAACCTGTTAATCTTTCACGCACCGCACCGAAAACCCGTTAGCCTTGTTATTGTTCCCTTCGCTTACGACATCGTCGCTATACTGCATCCCCTTGGAGTACGCCGTTTTGCCGTCCGCCGCTTCCGTGGCCGACCACCAGTACCCGCGGTAGTCCGCGGTGTTGAATATGCCGCCGGTAAGACGGCCGCCGCCCGGCTGCGCCGAAAAACCGTAGTCATCGGAACCGTTGCCGCTGTCTTTCCATCCGCTTACCGACTTCAGTTTTTTGCCTGCCGACGCGGGTTCGCCCGTGGCCGTTGCCAATCCGTCCCACTCCTGACGGGCAGGCAGGCGCCAGCCGGCGGGACAGGCCTTTACGGCGGCGGCCCAATTGTACAGCATGCCGTATTTGTCACAGTTGGTCTTTGCGTCGCCGTAGCAAGCGGAACCGTCCGGCGTCTGGAAGTTAAGATTCTGCGCCATCCAGGTTTTGCCGGATATGTTTATTGTTTTGTACGTTTTGCCGTCCCGCGGGTCGCGGAGAGAGCCGTACTCTATGGCATCGAAGTTTGCCGTTACCGTTACGGCGGTCGCCGGCATGATGAACGCGGTCGTCGTCAAGTTTGCGCCGGCGAAGATTACGCCGCCCGTAGCCGTCCAATTTTTGAACCGCTTGCCATCCGGCGGGGTTCCGGTGGACACGGTAACAGTCGCACCCGCCGCGTACGCGCCGGCGCCGGACGCGCCGACGCCCGCGCCTGATACGGTTACCGTGTACGTCGCGGCGGCGGGCGGCGCGGCGGCGGAAGCGGCTTTCTCATAGACGCAGCGTACAGACATACCGTCGTTTTTGCTGTCGTTGTTCTCGCCCACAAGGTCAAGTTCGCAGTTCATGTAGCGGTAGTAGGCGGTGTTGGCGCCGCTCTCCGTGGCCGACCACCAGTAGCCGTTGGCTCCGGCGCCTAAGAAGTCGCCGGCGGCGCGGCGGTACCCGCCGGGCAGGGCAGAGAAGCCGTACTCATCGGAACCGTTGCCCCCCTTGTTCCAACCGCTGTTTGTTTTAAGCTTCTTTCCGGGATTGCCGCCGACCAGACTGACCAGGTTCCCCCACTCCTGGCGGGTGGGTAAGCGCCACCCGGCCGGACAGGCCTTCTTAGCCGCCTCCCAGTCGTACTGCCGGCCGTACCCCTCGCAAAAACCGCACCAGGAACCGGTCGGCGTTTGGAAGTTCAGGTTCTCCGCCATCCACGTATAGTCGCCTACGGTTATCGTGTTGTAGGTTTTGCCGTCCCGACGGTCGTGAAGCGTGCCGTAGGGGACGGTCATCCTGGCGAACTTGGCCGCCAGCGCTTTGTCGGCGTCCATTGTAACGATTACGGTCGCCTCTTTGGACGCCGACGCGCCCGTCCAGCCCGTGAATTTGTAGCCGCTCGCCGGCGTGGCCGTCACGGTAACGCTCGACCCCGCCTCGTAGCCGCTCCAGGTCCCAGGACTCACGACGCCGCCCTCCGGCGGCGACGCGCCCGTCGTTAGCGCGTATACCCGCTGCTGCCGCGAAAGTTGGAAGTTGGCCGTCAGCATCTTGCTGCCGTCCATCGTGACCGTCCATGGATTTGCCGTGCCGGACGCGTTGCCTGTCCAGCCGCTAAACGCGTAGCCACCCGCCGGTACAGCCGCTATGGCAACCTGCTCGCCGGCGGCGTACAGCTTCTTTTCGGGGTTGCAGGCGACCGCGCCGCCCCCCGGCGGCGACACGTTCACCGCGAGCGTGTATCCCGGAGAAAAGTTGGCCGTTATCGCCTTGTTGCCGTTCATGGTAATCGCGACCGGATTCGCCTTTCCGGACGCGCCGCCGCCCCAACCGGCAAACACATAGCCGCTCACGGGGGCGGCCGATAAGGTAACCGTCTCACCGGCGGCGTACTGCGCCCTGTTGGGGCTGTATACCACGCTGCCGCTCCCGGGTGGAGACACGGCAACCGCGAGCGTATATCCCAAAGAGAAGTTGGCCGTCAGCGTTTTGCCGCCGTCCATCACAATCGCCAGGGGGTTAGCGGCGCCCGTGGCGCCGCCGCTCCATCCGGTAAACATATAGCCCGCGGCGGGGGCGGCCACTATGGCGACCACCTCGCCGGCCGGATATATCTTCTTGGCGGGGTTGCAGGTGACCGCGCCGCCCTCCGGCGGGTACGCGTTCACCGCGAGCGCGTACCCCGGTTGGAAACCGGCCGTTATCGCCTTGTTGCCGTCCATCTTTACAGTTCCGGGATTTGCCGTGCCCGACGCGTTGCCGCCCCAACCGGTAAACATATAGCCCGCGGCGGGGGTGGCCGTTATAGTAACCGATTCGCCGGCGGCGTAAAGCGCCTTGTTGGGGCTGTAAGCAACGCTGCCGCCGTTAGGCGGGGAGACGGCCGCGGTAAGCGTATATACTATTTGAAAGTTGGCAGTTACAGCCTTGTTGCCGTTCATGGTAATTGTCCCGGGGTTAACGGCACCCGATACGCTGCCGCCCCAGCCGGTAAACGTGTAGCCGGCCGCGGGAGTGGCCGCTATGGTAACCCGCTCGCCGGCCATGTACGTCGTTTTGTTGGGGTTGTACGCCGCTGTGCCGCCGCCCGGCGGAGAGGCGGTTACGGTTAGCGTGTAGACCGGCTGGAAGTTGGCCGTCAGCGCCTTGTTACCGTCCATTATGAGCGTCCCGGGGTTAGGCATCCCCGCCGCGGCGCCGGCCCAGCCTGTAAAAACATACCCGCTCGCCGGGGTAGCCGCCACTGCGACCAACTCGTTTACAGCGTATACTTTTTTGTTGGGGTTATATACGACGGTACCGCCGCCCTGCGGGGACGTCTTTATTGTAAGGGTATAGCCCTGTTGGGCGCCGGCCGCCGTTTGGGGCATAACGGGCACGGCGGCAAAAAACGCGATTAGCGTTGCGGCGGCAACCGACGCTCCCACCCGTCCGCGCGCCGACAAGCGCTTAAAAAACGCTCTTATCGTAGCCAATCCCTTCCCCAAGAGTATCCCCCGCGAAGCCGCAGCCAACCATGGCGCCGTCACTTACATCTGTAATGCATATGAAAACCCGCCTACGGTAATCCGTTGTTGAAATATAATTAAAGTTTTACCCGCGGAGTGGGAAATTTTGAAAAAAATTAACTTTTCGCCGCCCGCGGCGCACATCGGAGCAAAACTCTTTACTTTGAGCTGACCTTCATGCCCGGATTATAAAGCGACACCATGTTCCGCCCGCCCTTTTTGGAAGCGTACAGCGCCTTGTCGGCGCAGTCTATGAGTTCCTGTTGCGTCGTCCCGTATGTGGGAAAAGTCGCGCAACCTATGCTTATCGTAACGCGCAGTTTGTTTTGACCGTTTTCTATCACCTTGGCTTCCACCGTTTGCCTTATGCGTTCGGCTATGGCCATGGCCCCCTGCTCGGCGGTTTCGGGTAGCACCACGGTGAACTCTTCGCCGCCGTACCGGGCCGGAAAGTCGGTTGCCCGCACGGCGATTCTTATGCAACCGGCTATCTCGCGCAGTACTAAGTCGCCTACCGGGTGGCCGTAGGTATCGTTGAAGTTTTTGAAGTGGTCTATGTCTGTAAGCAGCATGGATAGCGGACGCCCGTGGCGCTTTGCCCGCTCGAACTCGCGGGCAGCAATCTCCTGAAAGGTACGGTGGTTGTTGAGGCCGGTCAATCCGTCGGTCGTGGCTAATTTTTCCATTTTCAGGTACAGCATCGACCGGGTGAGGGCCACGGAAGCGTTCTCCACCATGGTATTCAGTATTTGTTCGAGCTCGGGGTTGAAGAACTCCGGCGTCGCGCTCTCCGCGGAGAAGAGGCCGACGCACCTGCGTTCTTCGCCGCCGAAGATGGGGATAATCAGCAGCGAGCGGACGTTCGGGTTCTGCGGCTCTTCCGGGACGAAGCGGTAGTTTCTCTTCGCCTGTACGTCGCCGACATTTACCGTACAGCCTTTGTTGAACGCGTAAGCGTATATGCCGCCGGTGGCCGTTGCGAACTCCATCCCCTCGGCGAGCTCCCCCGCCGCGCCGCCGATATGCTGCAACTTTATGGAATTCCTCTCGCGGTCGTGCAGGGCGATTATCTGCCGCGAGCAGGCAGGGGCGGCTTTCGGCACCATGTCGAGGATTACCCTGAATATTTCCTCCGGTTTGAGCGCCACGGAGAGGTTGTGGCTCAGTTCGTACAGGGCGTTGAAGGTCTTGGCCGCGTGCTCTAAGGAGACGCGCATACGGATATTCACTATGAGCGCGGCGGCAATGATGGCAAAGCGCCGCATGAGCTCCTTGTCGTGTTCGGTGAAGGCGTTTTTGTTTACGCTGTCCACCGCCAGCACGCCTATGAGTTCCTTGCTGCTTTCGGCGACGATGGGCGCTGCGAGTATGGAGCAAACCCCCTCGTCTTTGGCGTAGTATGGGAGCCCGCTCCCCTGGTAGAGCGAGAGGTCGCCGCTCATGAACAGCATATTGTCCTTCGCCGCCTTGCCTATGACGCCGGCGCCGAATGGGATTTGCGCGTTTTCCACTATCTGCACGCCGGTCTTGGCGTCGTAACAGTTGAGCGCCAGAGTATTTTTGGCGCCGTCGTAAATGAAGGCGCTTGCGGTCAGGCCTTTGAAATTGTAGCGCATGAAGTAGAGCATCGACTTGAGCTGCACGTTCACGCCGTCGCCGCCGACATTAAGTAGCGAGATGGTGTCGGTGGACGACGCGGCACCGTCTATCCGCAGGGTGCGGGTACCTACGCCCATGGGCACAGTGGCGTTCTCGGCGACGGGGTTCTTTCCGGCGAAATCCCTCCTCGCCGCCCCGAGGTCACGCGAGCGCCCCATAGCGCCGGAGAGCGCGTTGTTGCGGACCTCCTCAAGCATCGCGTCGAACTCCCGCTCCTGCGCCTCGCCGCGCCTTTTAAGCACCCACCACGGGACAAA
The DNA here is from genome assembly GCA_031283085.1 of Chitinispirillales bacterium. GTDB lineage: Bacteria > Fibrobacterota > Chitinivibrionia > Chitinivibrionales > Chitinispirillaceae > GUT77. The sequence goes on from JAITCM010000138.1 coordinate 19,082, forward strand.
CCCGGCGGCAAACGACAGCGCCCAGAAGCCGAGCAGCTGAAAGAAGAACGAGAGCGGCCCGCCCGACGGCGAGGGTTCCCTCGTCTCCATTACTACCTGGCCGGTATAAAAGAGCGCCGAAAAAAGGAACACCGCGCCCCAAGTAAAGTCCGGCCTGACAAGCGCCGACAAGGCCACAGAGGCGGCAAGAAGCAACGGATAGACGCTCTGCAACCCCTCCCCGTTCGGGAACAGCGTCCTTGAAAGCAGCACCATGGCAACGGGCCACAAAAACAGATACGTGCCGACATTGCGCAACGGACGGCGCAACGCCCGCCAAACCACGACGCACAACGCCGACAACGGAAGCGCAAGCCCCGTGTACCCAAAAACGCCATGCCCATCGTCGCCGGCCCCGTTTATCACACCTGAGGCGGCCACGGCGGCTATGCCGATTGTCAGTATATAATTAAGGATAGATAACATTGCCTGTTCGGGTATATTTGTACTGTATTGATACCTTAAACACAAAATAAATATACATTACGCCGCGGCGCCATAAATTATTTTAATGATTATGGACGACAAAACCAAAAATATCGGACGGTTCAAGAGGTTGCTCCTCCGCCTTATGGGGCCAAAACTGTCGCAGTGGTTCATTCTGCAGCTGCTGCGCAGAAAGATAGACGGGAGCCCGGCTGTACTGCCGGCCGACCTCAACCGCTCCACGGAGATACTCTTCATCCTGCCGTCCGACAGGCTCGATATGATATTCCATATGGAGAGCCTGTTCGCCATCCTCGGCAGGTACAGGAACTCCAATCTGACCTTCGTCTGCCCGACCGCCCACATCCCGTTTGTGAACACCGTTAAAAACGCGCGCGTGATGAAGTTCAACCCCGCGGAATTCTCGCTCTACAGCGCGGAGTTCAACAGACTCGTCGCGGAGCTGAATGTCAAATCTTTCGATATATGCGTGATGCTTGAGCGGCGCTGTACGCTCGCCCACCTCTACTTGGCGGGGCTATGCCGCGCTCACTTACGCGTGGGCTGGGATTCCGGAAACAGTTACCCGTTCCTGAACATCCGCTTATTGGCGGCGGAGCGGGAGGACGTCTCGATGTGGGAGCGCAACTTGGAGGCGGCAAAGATACTGGAGGCCGACATAGAGTCGCGCCCGCGCTGGGGCGTCCAGAAGTCCGCGGCGGAGGAGGTGGCGCAGCTACTGGGCGAAAACAGGCTGAAAAAAGACCCGGCGCTTATCTGTATCGACCTGGCAAGCTTGGAGAGCGGCTGCGGCAAAGAGTGGTGCGCCGAAATGATGAAAACACTAAAAGGCACCTACGGAATGGGACAGTTCTGCGTATTCGGCGGAATTGAGGAGGACAATCAACCGCCGAAAGAGGCGCCGTTTCCAATCCTGCCGCCGATGTCAATCCCAAAAACCGCCGCCCTGATATCATATACAGACGTGGTAATCGCCGGTTTCGGCCCCATGTTCGGCCTGACCCAAATATCATCAAAGAGCAAGATTGTTCCGGTGCTGTCAAAAGAGCACGCCGTGAAATACTGTAAGAAAAACGAGAGGATAATGCCGGTGATATTTTCAGACAAACCGGGACAGTCGGATATTAGAACCATTGTCAGGAATGTTAAAGAAATATTGGGCCGCACTACACCGCTTTCTTCCCTTTGAGCCCGTAAACCCAAGCCATGATTTCCGCCACGGCCATATAAAACTCCTCAGGAATGGGGCTCCCCACCTCCACCTTGTCGTACATTGCCCGCGCCAGCAGCTTATCCTCGCGTATCGGGACATCGTTCTCCTGCGCTATTTTTTTTATTCGCAGCGCCGCCAAATCCTTCCCCTTGGCCACAACCGTCGGCGCCTGCCCGTTGCTTTCGTCGTAGAGCATCGCTATAGCCAAGTGCGTCGGGTTGGTCACCACCACCGACGCCTGCGGCACCTGATCCATCATCTTGCGCCGCGCCATCTCCCTCTGCAACGCCCGGATACGCGCCTTCACCTGCGGGTCTCCCTCCATCTGCTTGTGCTCCTCCTTGATTTCCTGGTGCGACATCTTGAGCTTCTTTTCGTGCTCGTAGCGCTGATACCCGTAGTCGGCCAGGGCTATCAGAAGCATGACAAGCGCGGTGCGCAGGAATATGTCGTAGGCGGAGGCCAGCACGAACTGCCATATCATCATGACGGAGACGTCGGCGAGCGTGATAAGTATCTCGTACTCGCCCTTTATGGTGGCGTAGGCGATGTAGCCTATCAGGATAATCTTGAGGATGTTCTTTATGGTCTCTACGACGGTGCGCATGGAGAATATCCGCTTGAAGCCGCTCAATGGGTTGAGTTTCTCAAGCTTGGGTATCATAGGCTCGAAGGTGAAGAGCAACCCTATCTGCACGACGTTGGCCAATACCCCCGCGCATAGTATGGCGCCGGCAAAAGGCAGTATAACCTTGATTAACAGCACTATCGCCCCCTGAGAGAGATCTATGAGACGCTGCATACTCATGTCGGCAACGGAACATAGGGCGAAGTAGTCGCGTATGTGCGTGTCAAACTCCCGCATCATCCACGGTCCGACGAGGCGTAACAGGAATATGGCGGTGAGCAGCACAAAGACGGAGTTGACCTCCGTGCTCTTGGCCACCGTACCTTTCTTTCGAGCGTCGTCCCGTTTTTTTTCAGACGGGGCTTCTTCTTTTTCCTGCGATGAATCTTCGGCCATACCGCTGTCGTTGTTTTACCCTGTTTAAAATTAAAGTCAATAACAAAATCAAAAAATATTTACCCGCTCATTATATATAATAACTTCCAAATGTCCCTGATGATTCCCTCGGCCATCCTTTTAAACAGATCGGCCAGCATCGGCAGTACTATGACCATCGTCGCCATTCCTATTATTATCTTCATCGGGAGGCCCACGAAGAAGATGTTCATCTGCGGCACCGTGCGGGCTACTATGCCCATCGCCAACTCGGACAGCAATAACGTCACGAATATCGGGGCGGAGAGCTTGAGCCCCAATATGAAGACGTCGGCCGTCATTGTCGTAAGGTGATCCGCCATACCGCCGCCGGGAAAAGAGGCGCCGAATAACGGGACTATCTCAAAGCTCTTTTGCACCGTGAGCAGCAAAAAGTAATGGCCGTTTATCGCCAGGAATAATATTGTAAAGAGTATTACCTGCAGCTGCCCCAAGACCGTCGTCTGCTCCTCCGTAAACGGGTCGACAACCTCCACGAAGCCGAAGCCCATCTCGGTGTCCACCATCCGTCCGGCGAACTGCACCGCCGTGAAGAGGAACGAGGAGGCAAACCCCACGGCGAGGCCGACGAGCGCCTCCTTTATCACCAGCATAAAAAAGAGAGGCAGCGTGAACGCCCCGGGAAAGGCCGGGAGTCCGGCGGCAAGCTGCACGGAAAAGAGCACCGAGGTAAGCAGCAATCCGAGCGCGACCTTGACCTGCGCGGGAATATAGTTCGCGCCGAAAATCGGGAGAAGCGCCAGCATGGTTATGACGCGGACGAACATCAGCAGGTAATACTGAATCTGGTCGAGCGTGACCATTAGGCCTTCCATATCAGCCCGCCTTTTTTAATCATCCCAAACCTATCCGGCCTATCATACTGAACAGATTTGACGTATACTCCACCAGCTTAATCAGCATCCACGGCATTAAAAGCAACAGCACCAGCGATATTCCCAAGAATTTAGGGATGAACGTCAGCGTGGCCTCGTGTATCTGGGTCGCGGCCTGGAATATGCCTATTATCACGCCCAGGGCCAGGCCGACCAACAGCATCGGGCCGGATAGCAGCAGCGTTATTATCAGCGCTTGACGGCCTATGTCTACCACTACCATCGGATCCATTCAAACTTTACCCCGTTTTAATGTTTTTAATCCTGATTCGGACCTTTCCCCCCTTACCTAAACGACATTATCAACTCCCTGACAATCAAATGCCACCCGTCAACCATCACAAACAATATTATTTTGAACGGCATGGATATCATAGCCGGCGGCAGCATCATCATACCCATTGACAGCAACACGCTGGCTACCACCATATCTATCACCAGGAACGGGATAAACAGTATGAAGCCTATTATGAAGCCCGCTTTCAGCTCGCTCGTTATGAACGCCGGGATTATCACCTCCAGCGACAGGTCGTCCACCGTGCGGGGGGGCGGGGAGCGGCTTATGCGCACAAACAGCGCCACGTCTTTCTCCGTCACCTGCCGCAGCATGAAGTTGCGCATCGGCTTTACGGCTATGTCCACAGCCTCCTTGAACTTGATTTCCTGCGCCATATACGGCTGCAACGCCTTTTGATTGATTTCCGTAAGCACCGGCATCATCACAAACAGCGTCATAAACAGCGCCAGGCCAATCATCAACTGATCCGGCGGCAGCGACTGCGTGCCTATGGCGCGGCGCAGGAACGAGAGGACTATGACGATACGCACAAACGCCGTCGTCATTATCAGTATCGACGGGGCCAGCGCCAGCACCGTTATGAGAAACAACACCTGCAACGCGACGCTCACATCGCCGGGGTTGTTGCCGTCGGCCACGGAAAGCGTTACGCGGGGGACAGTCTGGGCGCTTATATAAACGAAAAAGCCTGTAACCAGTATCGACATGGCTAACATGGCCGTCCATACCGTAGAGAATCCGCCGTACTTTTTACGCAAACCGCCGTCGATGCCGGCGTTTACCGTGTCAGCGTTAGTATTGACATTCGTATTGACGATAGCGGCAACGCCGGCGGCAACATCCGCGCCGTCCGGTTTTCTTGTAACTTGTAACTTGTAACCGACAGTCTCTCTCCGCATCGCTACCTCTTCATCTTTCCCATAAAGTTGTTGAACGCGTCCTTGAAACTCATCACGGTGGAACCGCCTTTCGAGGACGCGATAAGCTCTACGGCCTTTTCCCCCTCTATCTTCTCCAGCAAAACGACGCTCTCCGGCGTGTGGCCGAGCAGGTACACCGTGTCTGCCACGCGGATGAGCACCGCGCCGCGGTTCTGCCCGAAGTAGATTGCCTCTATAGTATCCATGTTGTTGCCGCCGCCCACCCTGGAGACGCCGGCCACCCCAAGCCGCCGCGCCCCCCACGCCGCCGCGAGTATGATAACCGTCACCACAACCAAATAGCCGATGATACGGAGAAGGACAAAAGCGTAATTCTCGGAACGACGCGGATAGGCGCCGGATTGAGAGCTTAAACCGCCTTGAGAGACGACGCTGTCGTCGTCACCGGCGCCGGCGGCGTCCTCGTAGACTTTGTCGATGTCGAAACTGCCGATGCCGCCGTCCTGGGCGCAGGCGGGAAGCGCTACGGCTATTATTGTTATTGACAGAATTAATGTCTTGAAGAGGTTCATTGATTTACCGTCCCTAAACACTTGTTTTTCTTGTAACTTGTAACTTTAATCCTGTAACCGCCCCCAATCACTTCAAACTCTTAACCCTGTCCTCCGCCGACACCAGCGACACTACCCTGATACCGAAATTCTCGTCGACGACAACCACCTCTCCCTTGGCCACAACCTTATTGTTGACAATCAAGTCCACCGGTTCTCCGGCCATTTTGTCAAGCTCCACAATCGACCCCGGAGCCAGCTCCAAGATTCTCTTTATTGATAACTCCGACTTGCCAAGCTCGATGTTGATGTCCAACTCCACGTCCAGCAGCAAATCTATATTTTCCCTTGGGCCGTCGTAGGCGCTCTGCCTGGGCGGCGGGGGGGGAGGGGCGAACTGCGACATACCGAATGAGCCTCCCCCGCCGCCGCTGTCGCCGAAGTTTGACATTGACATATTCGTCAGCGCGTCCATCTCGCTCTGGCTTATCCCTACGTTCAGGTCAGCCATCGCGGGGGAAGACTTTGACACTTTCGTCGCTACTATCTCGTCGCCGAAGGCATTCGGTATCAGCACCGCTATATAGGAGTTGACTAAACCGGAGACGTTGAATTTCGCCATCCCCATGTCCACCGACGCGGCGTCGAATGGGGGGGCGGCGAAGCCGAATTCCGACACGGCGACGTTTCCGGCGGAGACGGATTCGCCCAAATCGGCGCCCAGCGCCGTGCTGAACGCGCCCATCACCTGGTTGAACAGCTCCGATATCGCGTCCTTGGCGTCGTCCGAGTAGGGAGCCGTACCGTCGCCCATCATCATCAAATCCACCAGTACCCCGACGACCTTCTTGTCTATGATTAGGTACATATCGCCCTCTAAGCCCGATACCAGCGAGAGCGTCAGGGCTATGAGGTTACCCGGCAGCTTCCCCTTGGCGGCGTTATAATCCGCCTTGGCGCACGACTCGTAGACGACGTCCACCGCCCTGGCCGCGGCGGTCCCAAGCACAGACGAGGCCTGCTTGCAAAAAAGCTCGAATATCGGCGCTATGGCCTTGTAGCGCTCGTCCGACGCGCCGCCCTCGCCCGCGCCCTCGCTCAAACCGTTCAGCAGACTGTCAATTTCGTCCTGGGATAGATAGTCACTCACAACCAGGCACCTCCTTTTCCAGAATACTGGTTATCTTCACCGCTTTTTTGCGCCCTATCAACCCAGCGCGGCCCGCCAACTTCGTCTTGCCGCCTATCTGCACTATGAGGTCGCTGTCGTGGCGCTTGTCCAAACATATCACGTCGCCGCGCTGCAACTGCAACAGGTCCCGCATCGTAAGCGTCGTCTTCCCTATCACCGTGGACAGGCACAGCGGCACATCGCTAAGTTCCTGCTCCATAAGCTCCCGCGTCTCCGGCGTCGCCTGCCCCTGAAGCGACATCCAGTTCTCCACCGTCAAGTTGTTTATGACGCTCTCAAGCACCATGTAGGGAAAACATAAACTCATCAGCCCGGAAGCGTTCTGCATACGCACCTCCAAGCTTATCAGAATCACCGTCTCGCTGGGCGGCGCTATCTGCACAAACTGCGGGTTCGTCTCGTAAGCCTCAATCTTGGAGGTAAACGAACCGATATGCTCCCACACCGTACACAAATCGGAAAGGCCGCGCTGCACTATGCGGTTTATCACGTTCTGCTCTATCATCGTCAACTCGCGCTGATTCTCAAACGGGCGCCCCTGCCCCCCAAACAGCCTGTCGATAATGTAAAAAACGAGCGACGGGTTTATCTCTATGATAGCCAGCCCCTCAAGCGGCTCCATACGAAACACGTAGATACAGCTCGGATTCGATATGGACATCACAAACTCCGAGTATGTCAACTGGTCGACGCTGACGAGCTGCGTTTCTATGAAAGTGCGCAAAAAGTTTGTGAGCGTGGTGGAAAACTGGCGGGCATAGCCCTCGTGCAGGTTCTGCAGCGTACGCATCTGATCTTTGGAAACGCGGTCGGGCCTTTTGAAGTCGTAGAGCGAAAGCGGTATCTCGTCTTCTTCGGGGACATCGGCCTTCACATCGTCGAACGACTGGTCGGCAAGCCCCCCGTCCTGCACCGCGTTGAGCAGGGCATCGACCTCTTCCTGTGACAGTATGTCGCTCATCGTTACCGCTCCGTTTGAAAACGCAGTTACAAGCCACAAGGTTCAGGTTACAAAATAAAACATCAAAAAATATAACCTGTTTTCCGTCAACTAACCCGGTTAGTAATTAACGATATTGCCTTTTGCGGCCTCATCTCGCTCTTTTTGCATTACACGTAAAAACTTGTCATACGCCTCTACCGCCGATATCAGGAGCCTCTATTTTTAATCCACGTATCTCAAAACGTGACACACCTGTTCTTTCTGACAGGTTTATATCAGCATCGGTCTCTACATTAAGATATTCATAGAATTTTGCAATTAATGGCGCTAACATATTTTTGTTATCTCCCATGTTTCCCCGGTAACTTGTAACTATTGCCCTGTAACTTCCCTTAGCTGCCCTACTGGGTAATATACGTTGTAAACATCACGCTCCGCACTTCGCCCATCTTCGTCGGCAGCGACGCGTTTATCATGCGCTGCAAATCCTTGCATATCTTGTCGCGCTCCAACGGGTCGGTAATCTCGGTAAGCGAGAGGCTCGACATGTGTTTTATCAACATATCCTTGTACTTGGTGGGCGCCCTCTTGCGCAGTTCCGCCCCAAGCGCAATGTTCTTTTCGTCGTACTCGAACACAACCGACGCCTTGAGAAATCTATCCTCCGTCCCCGATATGTTCACCACGAAATCTATCGGCGTGTCGTCGGTCACCGCGCCCATCTTCGTCGCGGCCTCGGAGACCAGCCGCAGCGAATCCTCCTTCGCCTTTTGCGCGATTTCTTCCTCGTTGGCCGGCGGCTTGGGCACGAGCAGGTAGGTGACCGGGGCGTAGATGGCCAAAATGCCGACCACTATCCCTACGGTAAGGAACAGATTACCCTTCTTCTTGCCATCCCCGCCTTCCCCCGCGGGGGCGGCCGACGCCGCTTCCTTCTTTTTGTCATCCGCCATAAATCACCCCGTAACACGTTTTATCGTTAATCCGGATTGCCTCGTCGCATCGCCCAATCTCAAAAACCCGCCCCCGGCTCGGTATAGCTCTCGTCCGACCCCCTGGGCATCACCCCGTCCTTCTTTTGGACGTAATCCACATATACCTCTATCCGCCTGTTCGTCTTCCTGTTTTCAGGCGTGGTATTCGGCGCTATCGGCCTGTACTCGCCGTAGCCTATGGCGCTCATGCGCGCCGGGTCGACGTCGCCGCTATTTGCCATGTACCGCACCACGTTTAGCGCCCGCGCCGACGAGAGCTCCCAGTTCGACGGGTATTTCGCGCTGCGTATCGGCACGTTGTCGGTATGCCCCTCCACCCGTATCTGGCTCGCAGGCGCGGCGTTGATGACGCCGGCCAGGTCCCTGAGCACCCCATACAGCTTCGGGTTCACGTCGGCGCTTCCGGACTCGAAGCCCACCGGGTCGGCAATCTTTATCGCTATGCCCGTCTCCGTCACCTGAACCTTTATCGCCTCTTCCAAGCCCTCCTCTTTTACCTTTTCGCGCATTTTGGTCACCGCGTCTATGGCCATGCGCTTGTTCTGCTGGGTGCCGCCCATCCTCGGTATGTAGACGTCCTTCGTGATGAGTACCGACGGGAACGACTCCAGCACGCCGCTGAAGGCGTTTTGGAACGAGCTCGCCGCCACCATGAACTTGGTCGGGTCGATTGTCGACATGGCCAACAGCATAACGAAGAAGCAGAGCAGCAGCGTACACATATCGCCCCACGTATTCATGTACGCGGGCGCCCCCTTGGGGCCCTCCTTCTGCTTCTTCGGCCGCGCCACCGCTACCCCTTACCTCTTGTCCTTCACAACCAAAGCGCGCTGCCCCGGCTCAAGGAAAACGCTCAGCTTCTGCGCCACGATGCGCGGGTTGTCGCCGGACTGCAAAGACATTATCCCCTCCAGCATCAGCTCCTTTATCATAACCTCCTTGGCGGAATAGGTCTTCAGCTTTTCCACTGTGGGCAAACAAAAAATGTTTGCCAGAATAGACCCGTACAGCGTTGTGATGAGCGCTACGGCCATGTTCGGCCCGATAGAGGCGACGTCGCTCATGTTGCCCAACATCAGCACGAGGCCGACCAGCGTGCCTATCATGCCGAAAGACGGCCCCATCGCCGCTAAGAAATCGAATATCTTCGCCCCGTCCTCGTGGCGGCTCTCCATGTGCGATATCTCCGTTTCGAGTATCTCCTTGATAAGGTCGGGCTCCGTGCCGTCCACCGCCAGCTGTATCCCCTGCTTCATGAACTCGTCGGAAATCTCCAGCGCCCGCGACTCCAGCGCCAGGATACCCTCGCGGCGCGCCTGCTCGGCGAACTCTATTATCTGCGTAATCACAGCCACCGGCGACCGGTTCTTTATAAAGATAGCGTTTTTAGCAACCCCAACCGCGTTCATAAGGCGGGCGGCCGGAAACGCCGCAATCGTCGCCGAAAAAGAACCCCCCAGCGTGATGTAAACGGAGGGAAGGTCGATAAACGCGTTTAGCTGGTCGATACCCATCCCGTACAACACCAGCCCGCACGCGGCCGCCAGGCCTATTATCGTAGCCAAATCCATCAAAATTCTCCTGTTGACATATAGCCCTGTACCCTAACCCCGGACGCCGCGGGCTCCGAAGTGCCGTCAGCATTCACAACCTGTAGCGCCTGACCGCATAACTGCCTGTATTTTATAGACTTACGCACTATATCCTCTATGCCGTTGCCGACTATGTGCTTCTTGCCGTTATTGAGCGTAATAACCGTGTCCGGCGTTGACTCGATGGTCTCAATATGGTCGGCGTTCAGGACGAACTGCTCGCCGCTTAGCTTCTGCAAGGCTATCATGGCACTTTGCCTTTTTTAAGATTTTAGCGTAAATATATAATATAATATAATGTACGGCAAAGTCAAAATATAAAAATCAAATTCATCTAAGGGGGCGCTATTGCCCCGCAACATCCCGCCGCGCAATATCCTTTCCTCAACGTTTTCCCCGCGCGAAAAACAAAAAAAACGCCGCGGGTCTTATGGAATCCATTCCGGCCCGCGGCGTTATTATCGTTATTGCGTCCGCCAAACAAGGGCGACCGGGGACGGTCGCCTCTACGGTTTTTCATATACACGGGGCGATGTGGACATCGCCCCCCACGGTAATACGGGCAACGCGGGCGTTGCGCGCAACGCCCCTACATCATTACCTCACCAATTGCACTAATTCCTGCAACATCTGGTCGCTGGTGGTGATAACCCTCGCGCTTGCCTGATACCCGCGCTGCAAGGTTATCATGTTTGTGAACTCCGTCTCCAGCTCCACGTTCGACATCTCTATCGCGCCCGGCTTTATCTTCGTCGTCGAACCTACGCCCGGCTGGTACATCGCGGCCTCGCCGGAGTTGTTAGACACGTTGAACATACTGTCGCCCATCTTCAGCAGGCCGGCCGGGTTATTGAACTCGGCAACGTAAATCCGCGCGATTGCCTTGCTGATTCCGTTGGAATACAAGCCGGAAATCTCGCCGTCCTCGCCTATGGTTATCTCGGTCAGCTTGCCCATGGGATAACCGTCCTGGCCCTTGATGGCGGTGGTGGTCTCGGACTCAAACTGCGTGATGCCTAAGAAAGAGCCGGGGCCGCCGATGTCCATCTTCACGTTCACCTCGCTCGCGCCGTTGCGCGGGTCGAAACGGAACTGGTTCGTGCCGTCGTCAAAGGTGAAGGATGAGGGCGAACCGTCAAGGGCGAAGGTCAGCCTTCCCTTATTGCCGCCGAGGATAACCTCTTCGCCGCCCACCAGCGTCAACTCCCACAGCCACTCGCCGGGGGTGCCGGTATGCGTGAACGTCATGACCACGTTATGCTCGGCGCCCGATTCGTCGTAGATGATGTGCGCCGTGGAGTGGACGCCGGTGTTGCGGGCGGCCTGAACCTCGGTGAACACCATATTGGTGTTGAAACGCGTCGGGGAATTCGGCTGGTTGGGGTCGCCCTGCTTGGCTATGGTGGAAAGACCGGTAAGGGCAAACGCCACCTCCTGCTGGCCGCGCAACACGATGGAGCCGGCGGGGATGCCGTCGCTCACGAGGTCGCTGGAATTCTTCATGGAAACGGAGGGGCGCCTGTAAACGGTGCCGTCGTTTGAGGGAAGGCCGAGCGCGTTCTGGAGGTAATCAAGCAACTCCTGCATCGTCGTCCTGACCGGCACAGTGGCACCCGGGGGGGTATAATCGTTGTAAGTAAAGGTAAGGTTCCTGTTCCTGCCGCCAACCTGGCCGTTTATCGTAACCTGGTCGCCGTTGGTGAAGCCAAGCGGCCTGCCGACCGAATCGTACAGGTCGCCCAGTATGTCATTATAAGCATCCCGCAGCGCATATTCCTCCGCGGTGGGGGCACTGGGGTCGATGGCGTTAAGGCTGGCCGCGGAAGCGGGTATCCTGATGGTCGGGGTCTTCGTGGGCACGTATGGGATTTCGCCGGTACCGGTGCCGTAAACGGGGTCGCCCGTAACGTCGTCAAGGCGGCCCTCGTAATCTATCGTGGGCGGGAACAGGAACGTGTTGGCGACATAAGCCTTGGAACCGGGGCGGGAGGACGAAACCTGCAACCCGTTGATTTTGTTGGTTCCGTTGTTCCATACTTCTATCCTGCCTTCGGAGTTAAGGGAGACGCGTATGGGGTTGGTCGCAGCGCCGGCACTGCCCGTGTCGGTGAGCAATTTCGCGTTATTATAGCCCTCCACGAAAGTATTCAGCGCATTCCTCTTGTCGCTGGCGTCGACCGACGGGTCGGTCAGGGTGGCGTATACGTTGGACCCCGGGTCTATCGCGTTCAAATATCCCTCAAGCTGGTTGATAAAATCCTGCAGCGTCGGAATCTGTTGCACCTGGACACCGTTTTCGTCCAATATCGGCCCCCAAGCCGCCGGCGTGCCCCGCATACCGTAAAGCGCATATTTTTCCACCGCGAAACTAAACGCCGGTATGCCCCTGTCGCCGGTGGCAAACGTGATAGTATCGCCCTCCTTAATACCGAGGCTATTCCCGTACTCATCGTAGAGGTCGGTGAGCCTGCCGCGGCTGTACCCGTCCGCGCTGTCGTACATATTGACGGCGTTGAGCACGCTCGCGCTCGCTAAGAACCTGTTGGTGTGCGTAACCGTCCCCAACGCCTCCGAGTCGCTGTTCAGGTTGCAACCGAACGTCATATTCTCCGTAGCCTTCGCCGGCGACTTCTCGCCCCACGGAATCCGAATATCGCCAATCATCTCCGCCCCTGTGAACGTCCCGTCCGCCTGCGCCATTTTGCCTTGCAGCCTGAATCCGTTGGTCGGTGAGCATAGCCGTCCTTTGTCGTCCAGCTGAAGCCCTCCGTTGCGGCTGTAGTAGGTGCCGGTGCCGTTTGAGAACGCCAGGTACGCCCTGCCTTCGAGCGCCACGTCGGTAATCTGGCCCGTGGTCTGCAAGTTGCCCTGGCGCAGCATCGTGTCTATGGAGCCTACGGCCACGCCGAGGCCTACCTGCATGGGGTTTCTCCCGCCCTGGTTTCCCGCCGGGCGCGAGGGGCCTTGCAGCATCTGTACCATCGATTCCTTAAACGTGGCCCTGCCGGCCTTAAAGGCGACGGTGTTGACGTTGGAAATGTTGTTGGCCGTAACGTCCATGCCGACCTGGTGCGTGCGAAGCCCGCTGATTCCTGAGTAAAGTGACCGTACCATAATGCCTCTCCTTTGGTTTGACGCATCGGCTAGGCAAGCATTGAACCGCGTCTTTCGTTCGGCGGTTCGGCGCATCCTGCCCCCACATTCGTGCGGGGCGAGGGCCTGCTCCTTAATCTGCTCGCATTCCCATGCCGTCGGGTTTGTAAAAAATCCTTCCCATCACCCTCTTGTAACTTGTAACTAATACCTTGTAACCGACACCTTGTAACTAATCCGTAATAACCGTACTGTCGATATTCGTAAAGATATTGTCCTTAACGCTTTCGCCGTCCATGGCGGTAACTATCGTCCTGTTCGGGATATTCACAATGAACGCAAGGTCTTTCACTATCACCAGCGAATCCTTTGCGCCTTTGCCCTCCGCTCCCGCCACGGCCTTTTCAAGCTTTCCCATCACGTCCGGCGTTACCTCTATGCCGCGGCTTTTCAGCCTCGACGAGGCGTGCGCCGAAAACTTCAACTCCTCCGTTTTTGCTTTGAGGAGGTCGCCAAAAGACTTCCTCCCCGCTACCGCCCCCTCCGCCTGTGTCCGCGGAACGGCCGCCCCCCCCGCCCCCCGGTTCACCGGCGTAAGGCCGGCCCGGCTCGCGAGGATTCTGTTTTGGATGTCATTCTGGTCAATCTTGTTCATACCACCTCCGTGTGTTAAACATTTGTGCCTCTTACCGACATTGCGGGCGAACATCGTTCACCCCTGCGCGCTGTGTTAATATGCCTCCTCCCTTTCGTTAAATGTTAAAACCATATCTCCGATAATTATACTTCCGACAATTAAATAATGACTGTCATTGCGAGCGAAGCGAAGCAATCCACTGTCCCCATTTATACCTCCTCCGTCGTCGCGCTGGAAGTCAACGACATGGCGCCTTCGCCGGAACTGTTGTACGCTGATATCTTGTAATAGTACGTTCTGTCCGGGTCTAAGCCCGTGTCGGTGAACGACGTTGATGTCGTGCTCGTCAGCAGGTTGTATTTGCCGTCGGGGTTCCCGGTAAAGTACACATAGTACCCGGTGGCATCGGGGACCTCCGGCCAGTCTAACTTGATGCTGCTTGCCGACTTCGCCGTCGCGGTTACGCCCGACGGGTTGCTTGGAACGGCAATGCTTCCCTTGTTGTAGATGCTGAGTATGTCGTTCATCCCTATCTCCGTGCTGCCGATTTTCAGTTTAAAGTCCCCGGTCAGGCTTGTCAGGCCGTCAACCACGCCCTCGGTGTAGGCGTAAATCGACGTATTCTTTTCGGAGCCTGCCACATTGATTGTGTACGTGCCGGCCGGGGCCATTTTGCCCTCGGAGTCGCTCCCGTCCCAGTACAGATACGCGGTGCCAAACTCGTTAGCCGTCCCTTTGACCGTTGCCACCACCTCCCCTTTCGCGTTTTTGAGCTGCACGGAGACCTCGGAGCCACGGCTGGCGTTCACCTTAATCTGATGCTCCGCCCCGGCCGTCGCGCTGTGCTGTATGCTAGTGTGCTTTGCCCTCACCGTCTTGCCCATCAGCGACAGCGCGCTTGACTGGCTGATGTAGCCCCCGTCCGTGCTCACCGACACATCAAGCACGCCGTTGATTGGGATTTCCCGCCCGCCTATCTTGACCTGCACGCCGTCGTTGGTGAAACGCACCCCCTCCACCACCTCTTGCACGTAGGGATAGAGCGACATATCCCTGTCCCCGCCTGCCACGCGGACGCCGTAGGTGCCGGACTTGGCTTTCTCCCCTTCGTCCGTCAAACCGTTCCATGAAACGGTAACGGAGTTCTGGGCGTCCTTGCCCGTGGCCGGTATTGTCCTTATTACCTTGCCGTCCTCGTCTGTGATTTCCACCGTCCCACTGGACGCGTTGCCGAGGTGCACATTGATGGACACCGAATTCTTGCCGTCCCAGGAGACCTTGTCCTGAATCATCCGTACCTCGCGGCCTATGAGAGACATCGCCGAGGCGTTGGAGACCGACTGCGAAGAGTACATCTGCGCCGCCAAATTCTCGTCAAACGCCCGCCCAAGCTCCCGAATGGCGTTCTCCGTGTTCTCCCCCGTTTCAAGCGCCCTGAACTGCGCGAGCTGCGACACAAACGCGGTGTTGTCCATGGGGCTTAGCGGGTCCTGGTATTTCAACTGTATAGTCAACAGGTGAAGGAACTGGTCCTTGCCCATCTTGTTGGTCTCTTTCCAAATATCGCTTGTCGTGTCGCCGGTGTACGTAACTCCGCCAAACCCGTAGGTGCCGTCTTTGCCCTCCTCAACGGAAGACGTTACGGAATATGGCGCGGTTTGGGCCAACAAACTGCTGACGCTTTGACTAACTCCATTGACAGCCATTTTGTTTACCTTCTTTCTAAAAGATAAAGTCAACTACTATTTTAAGGGGAGGGCTCCGCCCTCCCTCGCTCCAACCGAAAATCGGACAAAAAGACGTCCGATTTTCGTTTTCCGCTACCCACCCTGCGGGGAGACCCCGCAACGCCCCCCTACTATATAACCCTTTCCTTAACGTTTTCCCTTTTCAGGGGGGTCTCCCCCCTGAAAAGGGAAAACCCTAACAAATATGCGCCGCTTCGCGTCGCGGTAAGTCAAAATCAAAGTCAAAGTCAAATGTCGCTTCGCGATATGTCAAAATTAATACCTATAATTGCCTTTTCTTATAATTGTCTCTTTTAAGTCAAAGTCAAATGTCGCTTCGCGATATGTCAAAATTAA
>JAITCM010000027.1 GCA_031283085.1 Chitinispirillales bacterium
TAACTACTACTGCGCTGAATACGGGCGTCTGTACACGTGGGAGGCCGCGAAATCGGCTTGCCCTTTGTTTGGGCCGGGGTGGCGTTTGCCTGCGCGTGCGGATTGGGATAATTTGGCGGCAGCGGTTGGCGGTAAATCTGTTGCCGGCAAGAAAGGGCACGGCGGTGTTGTGGCTCCGCAATGCCCTTTTCTTTTTCGCATCCGCATATTGCGGCTAAGCGGAACGCCCGTGAATATTATTTTTACTTCTAACCGATACAAATACACTTTTTTTCTTCGGGAATACGCCCCTCCTTGCGTAAAAGCCCATGAATTTGGCTAAATAACCATTTCGTCGCAAATTCATCAGCCCCCTCCGACATTTTTTCAATCGTAATGTCGTGTTTGCCTTTGTTGTACTCTAATACCCCGTCGCATAAGCTGTTTTTTTCATAGCTGTACGCGATAAAAATACGGTTTTCATCCTCTTTCAACAACTTAACATACCACCTCATATTCTCCACCTTTCTAATGCGTTTTTGTAATTAAATTTCAAATTAGTTAAATCATGAGCTTCTTGCTGACTATACCCTTTATTCATAAGCTCTATTTCCATAAGCTCATGCTTTATCAATATAATATCATGGACTTCTACTTGCTTCCCCACTATCAATCTTTGCCATGATTGTGCCATGTCATAGTCGGGAGCAAAACGCTCTTTTTTATCTCCGCCTAAATCGTGTTCCTTGTAAAACACGTGCTCCTTAATGCTCGTTATTTCCTCCACACTAAAACCGGTATTTTCCGCAATACTCCGTGCGTCGGCAGTCATTTTTCTTACCGATTCATAGTAGCGATTTGCGTGTTCTTCCGCCGCCTCGCTTAGCGGGTCTAACGCGCCAGATAGCGAACCGCTTATTCCGCCCGATTTTATTATGTCGCCCGTCTCGTTCATAGTGTTATTTAATATACCGCTTTCCGCGCTCAAATGCAAATCTTTTTCAAGTCTTTCAAAATAAGGCCAAAACCGTCAAAAATTGCCTGCCAAGACCGTTTTGACTCCAAGCCCCCGTCCCGTTGCCTGTTGTCTTTTCTATATGTCGATGAATTTTTGGTACGCGTTTTTCAGGTATTGCGGCGGCGCGGGGTTGTTCGGCGGCGGGAAGGGGAAGGTTTCGGCTTAATTTTTTGACTCCGTCTCTACCCATCATGTATATTGCGTATGTAGCAGTATCAACGCAATCGGGAAACATCGGAGACGTCGCAATGGCTGCCGCTCAAAAAAGAAAAACCGTCTTTCTTGTCGACGACGACCTGACCAACCTCACCGTCGGCATATCCGCTCTCGAGGAGCTCTACGACGTACTCACGCTCAGTTCCGGCGAATTGCTGCTGAAGATGCTGGGGAAGAGCGTCCCCGACCTGATACTGCTCGATGTTGAGATGCCGGGGATGAACGGGTACGAGGCTATCAGGCACATAAAGGGCAACTCGGTTACGGCGGCCATCCCCGTGATTTTCCTCACCGCCAAGAGCGACGGCGGCAGCGAGCTTGAGGGGTTGTCGCTCGGGGCGGTGGACTACATCGTTAAGCCTTTTTCAGCGGCGCTTTTGCTCAAACGCATCGAGATACACATGCTCCTTGAGGCGCAGAGGTCGGAGCTTATGGCGCAGAAGGCGGAGCTCGTCCGCTTCAACAACAACCTGCAAGAGATGGTCGACGCCAAGGTCAAGACAGTCGTGGAGTTGCAGGACACCCTCCTCATGGCTATGGCGGAGCTCGTTGAGTGCCGCGACGACGTTACCGGCAGGCACATAGAGAGGGCGCGCAGCTATTTGGCCGTGCTTATCGAGGCCGTACGCAGGCAGGGGCTGTTTATGGCGGAGGTGTCCGCCTGGAACATCAAGCTGGTATTGCAGTCGGCGCAGTTGCACGACGTGGGGAAGATAGCGGTTAAAGACGGGATTCTGAACAAGCTTGGCAAGCTCTCCAATGACGAGTTTGAGGAGATAAAAAAGCACGCGGCTTTCGGCGGGGCGCTACTGGAGAAGATAATCAGGCACACGAGCGAGCGGGCGTTTTTGGAGTACGCGAAAATCTTCGCCCTCACCCACCACGAGAGGTGGGACGGGAGCGGCTACCCGAACGGGCTTCGGGGCGAGGAGATACCGCTGCTCGGGCGGCTGATGGCCGTCGCCGACGTCTACGACGCTTTGCGGTCGGCCAGACCGTACAAGGACGCCTACTCCCACGATGAGGCCGTAAAGATTATATGGGAGGGCCGCGGGACGCACTTCGACCCGCGCCTTGTCGACCTGTTTATCAGTGTCTCCGGCGAGTTCGCGAACATTGCGAACGCGCTCTCGGAGCCGGCGGACAAACTCAGGAGCGTGGCCGCGCTATGAGGAATGGAAATCGCGGGGCGAAGTACGAGACTAAAGCCGAGAAGAAAGCGCTCGACCCCACGGTGGAGGGCAAGCGCGGCACCAGTACCATCCACGAGTTTATAGCGTTCTCCATCATGCTCTTCCTGATAATACTCGTGGCCGGCGGCACGGCTTTCGTCTTCTCCATGCGGCAGATAATAAGAACCAACAAAGGCAACGAACTGCTGCGGATGCTTGAGAACGAGCGCATAAAATTGGAGACCTTCGTCAACAACGAAATCACTATTGCCATGAAGATGGCCGAGTCGCCGCTCATAAAGCGTTATTTCGAGAAACCCGACGTTCCGGAGCTTGAGTCCATGGCCATAGAGGAGATAGCGGCCTACCGCGGTTCCACGCTCTCGACCTCGGTATTCTGGATAAACGACAAGGACAGGATGTTCTACATGGACAGCAACGCGCCCTATGCCGTCGACCCGGACGCCCCGGAGAACGCCTGGTACAACAAGACGCTGTACAAGACAAAGTCCTACAACTTTGACATCAACTACAACCCGGCGCTCAAAGTGACCAAGCTGTGGATAAACGCTCCGGTGCTCAACAGGGAGCGGACGGTGCCGCTTGGCATAGTGGGCGTCGGTATAGACATCACCGCCTTTGTCAAGAGGCTCTACGAGCAGTACAAGGGCAGGGCGGAGCTCTACTACTTCAACGCGGACGGGGAGATTACCGGCGCGCACAACGTCGAGATAGTGGTCAACAAGGAGCACATCGAAAAGTTTTTGGGCGTCGCCGGCGTCGGCGTTCAGACCCGCGCGCTGCGGCTCAAAGAGGGCGAGATAGTAACCTACGATTCACCGTCCGGCAAGGTCGCCTTAGGCCCGGTCCCGGCCCTCGGCTGGTACGCGGTCGCGCTCATGCCCGATACCATAAGCGATTATAAAAGCCCGGTAGCCGTGGTGTTTGTGGTGATGCTCGTCCTAATCGCGCTGATAATTGTCATCTTCAACATCTTTATCGCCGGTTTTCTAAAGTCCCTGCGCCGCACTATGGACTCACTTGAAACCTCGGCGAGGTACAAGAGCGAGTTTTTAGCCATGATGAGCCACGAGATACGCACCCCCATGAACGCCATCCTGGGTATGGCGGAACTCGCCATGCGCGAAAAGGAGTTGCCGCGCGCCCGGGAGCACGTGCTGACAATAAGAAAGTCCGGTATGAACCTGCTCTCCATTATCAACGACATCTTAGACTTCTCCAAGATAGAGAGCGGGAAGATGGAAATAGTTTCCGTAGATTACCACTTCATGTCGCTCATCAAGGATGTTACGAGCATTATCGGCATAAAGGCCGCCGAGTCGCAGCTTGAATTTCGCGTCAGCGTGGACAACCGTATCCCGGCCGCCCTTGTGGGCGACGAGGTTAGAATCCGCCAAATCATCCTCAACATCCTGAGCAACGCCGTCAAGTACACCGCCAAAGGCTTCGTCGCGTTGACCGTGAAGGGCCAGCAGATTGACTACGAAACGGTGCATATCACGATAGAAGTAGCCGACAGCGGCAGGGGGATAAAGCAGGAGGACATCGGCAAACTCTTCAAGGATTTTGTACAGATAGACTTGGTCAAGAACAAGGGGATAGAGGGAACCGGACTGGGCCTCGCCATTACGCGCAGCCTCGTCAAGGCCATGAGCGGCGCCATCAACGTGCGGTCGAAGTACGGCAAGGGCAGCGTCTTTACGGTAGTGCTGCCGCAGAAAATCAGCAAACAGCGGGACTTTACCGACGAGACGACGACCGCCGTGTTCACCGCGCCCACCGCTAAGGCCTTAGTCGTGGACGACGTCCATACGAACCTGGTTGTGGCGCAGGGGCTGCTCTCCTTCTACGGGATGGCGGTTAACACCTGTCTGAGCGGCGCGGAGGCCATAGAAGCGGTAAAGGTCGAAGACTATGACCTCGTCTTCATGGACCACATGATGCCCGGCATGGACGGCATAGAGGCGGCGATGCGCATACGCAATCTTGGCCGCCGCTACACGAAACTCCCGATTATCGCCCTAACCGCCAACGCGGTCTCCGGCATGAAGCAGATGTTCAAACGCAACGGTTTCAACGACTATCTCTCCAAGCCTGTCGATACCGGGAAGCTCAACGCGGTATTGGAAAGGTGGATACCCAAGGACAAGCAGGTCAGGCTGTCGGGAGATGAGGCGGCCGCCGCGATGTCGGCTACGGCCACCGGCAACCGGATAACGGTAGAAATGATAATCGGCGGCGTGGACACTGTCAAGGGGCTCTCTACTGTGCGCGGCAACGTGGAGAACTATTTGCGCGTGTTGAGCGTGTTCTACAAGGACGGCCAGGATAAACTCGCCGAAATAAACAACGCTATAGGCGCCTCCGACCTGCGCCTGTATACCACCTGCGTCCACGCGCTTAAAAGCGCCTCGGCCAACATCGGCGCGACGCAGTTATCGGAGATAGCGCTGGCCCTTGAGACGGCCGGCAAGGATGGAAACCGCGCTTACATAGACGAGTACACGCCGAGGCTCGTCTATGACCTCAAGCTGCTGCTTCTCAACATCGGAAATTTCTTGAAAGCCAACGCCGATAAATCGCAGGGCGCCGCCGTTGACACAGACGCGATGAAACATACGTTAGGCAGGCTGAAAGAGGCCATATCCACTGTGGCGATTGGGGAGATGAGGGCGGCGATGAAGGAGTTACAGCCGTACGCGTCGTCTAACAATCCGATAGCCCCGCAGGTGGACGCCATACTGCAGTGCGCGCTTGGCGGGAGGTACGACGAGGCCGTCGGCCTGATTGAGGCGGTGCTCGGGATTCTCGGATGACTATTTGATGATATGAATCAATTTGGCGTTGAGCGACCCGATTTTGGCCTTTGATTTGAGCATTACCGGATAGTGGTTTTCGTCGTCCGTGACCCATACTTCCATCTTGTCTTTTTTTGTGAATACGCGCCCCTCCCCGACCAAAGCGGGTTCGACTTTTACGCAATTGTAGTTTTTTCCGCCTACGTGTACGGTTTCGCGTTTTTCGTGTACCTTGAACTTCAGCGGGTACGTTTTGGGCCTTGAGAACAGGAACGCTTCAAACTCGTCGCCCGGTCTTAGGGGCATTGCGCGCACATAGTACATTACGGATATGTAGTCGTGTGTGAACTTTGGGGTGTCGAATATTTTCAGGTCGCTTTTTTTCAGGAAGAGTTTGTCGGCGACATTGTCGTAGACGATATAGTTGTCGGCTTTGTACTTTTTGCCCTCGCGGACGTGTTGTTCGAAGAAGACGGGGTAGAGGCCGTCGGCGTCCACCCATGAGATTTCGTGGTTGCGTACCTTGTAGATTGAGCTTACGGCGTTGCCGGTCATGGCCTTGGCGCCCATGCGCATTAGGCCGCGGCTACGCAGGTGTGTGGTGGAGAGGATAAGGTAGCCGGCCTTGAAGACCGTCCAGCCGACCTCGAAGACGAGAGTTTCGTTGTTAGCTAAACGTTCGGATTCCACGGTACGCAGGCCGCTTTGTCGCGAGGGCGCGCCGGCGTGCGCTTTTCTTACGGAGTCGACAAACGCCTGAGAGAAAGGAAACGCGTCAAGTTCCCTTGAGGCATCCTGCCATTTGAAGTCTTCGTCGTCGTTGGTTGCGGCGAAAGCGATTGTGGAGAGGTAAAAGATTGCGGCTAAGATTGACGCGGCGGTCGGCATGGAATGTTTTTTTGTACCCATAATGCTATGCCTCGAAAGATAAATTTCGCGCCGATTTACAGTCTATTCCGCCTCCGTAAACTGCTTTTGTGTCTGCTTAATGTTGGGCAACACCTCAAAGAAGATGTCTACGAGTTCCGGGTCAAATTTGGTTCCCGACATTTTTCTCATTTCGTCAAGCGTCTCGGTTTCGCCCCACGGTTCCTTGTATACCCGCTTTGAGCAGAGCGCGTCGTAGACGTCCGCGATTGCCACGATTCTTCCGGCGAGCGGGATTTCCTCGCCCTTTTTGCCGATGGGCCTGCCGTTTTCGTCGACCTTTATGGGTTGGTTTGTGATAGGGTCAATCCAGCCGGGGTAGCCCGTGCCGTCCCAGTTTTCGTGGTGCGTGAAAGCTATTTCGCCGACCAGTATGTCGGTGGGGGAGTGCGGGTCGTCGAACAGGGCCGCGCCGTAGAGCGTGTGTCCCTGCATTACCGAAAACTCCTCCTGGGTCAGGCGCGCCGGTTTTTTGAGTATGGTGTCGGAGATGGCGACCTTGCCGACGTCGTGGAGCATTGCGCCTATCCGCAGTATGTCGCGGAAGCGCTCCCGCTCAACGGCGGGTATCTGGTGCTTTGACGCCCAGCGGTCGTATATGTCGAGCGCGTAGCCGGCGACGCGGTTGACGTGGGCGCCGGTCTCCCTTGGGTCGCGCAGTTCGGACATCTTCATCATGCGCATTATCATGTCCCGATTCTCGATGGCGCGTTGCAGGGCGATAGTGGCGTTTGTGGCGAAGTGCGTAATCAGAAATTCATCCTCGGCGGAGAACGGGACGACGCGCCGCTCGTCGTCCATCGCGTTGAGCACCTGTATGACGCCCAAAAGCAGCCCGTCGGCGGAAATCAGCGGAAAAGTGAGCGAGGAGGTCGTCCTGTAACCGGTCTGCCTGTCTATGGCGGAGTTGTGAGAGTACGACGCCTCTTTGGGAATGTTGTACATATCGGGGACATTGATGATGTCCCGAGTGAGGGCGCAGTAGCCGGCGAGCGATTTTTCGTTTATCGGTATGGCTATCGGTTTCGCGAAGATGGAGTAGTTGACTTTTTGCCCGTGGGGAACCGACTTTATCAAGGTATCGTTTTGCGCGTATTTTATGATGAGCGCGTCCGACAGTTTTTCACCGTCGTGGAATTTTTGTTTGACATATATGGTACCGGCGTCGGCTCTGACCACGCGGCGCGCCTCGCGCAGGATGCGCTCAAGTAAAAGGTCAAGGTCCTGAATCTTGTTGAACTCGGTGTTCAAGCCGATAATCGACTTGTAATCTGTCATTTTGTCCGCCATTTACCCTCCGGCCAATAGAACGCGGCATGATTCAATAATATAGACTAAATATAATTCATTTCAATCGCAAATATCAATAATTTTTTATTTTTAGGCGGAATCAATTATATTAGTTTTATTTGACGTCCGGTCACTGTAACTCAACGCTGTAAAGTATAAGGAAGGAATGTACGGCGATATGGCCTGTTTAATCGGTATGATAAAACGCGTGTCGATATGGTTGATGCCTGTAATGCTGACGGTCGGAGTCGCCGCCGGTGGTGCCCACGCCTACCTGCTTATACCTATGGACGGCGCGCAGACCGACCACCTCAAGGCCTACGGCGTTGTTTACAGGATGGTCTCCGAGGGTATCCGCGTCTATTGGCTGCTAAACTACCGGGGCGGGTCGTTCGTAGCCGAGAGTGACGACAGGTTTCTAACCGCGGCTCGGGTGGCCGGAGTTGAGTCCAAAAAAATAACAAACAGCGATTGGGCATCCATATTGGATGTTATCGACGGCAACAATATGGAGAAAGTGGCGCTCGAAAAATCGCCCAGAATAGCCGTATACACCCCAACCGGAAAGCGCCCGTGGGACGACGCCGTCACACTGGCGCTCACCTACGCCGAGATACCGTTCGACAAGGTGTACGACAGGGAGGTGCTTGGCGGAAAGCTCAAGGATTACGACTGGCTCCACCTCCACCACGAGGATTTCACAGGGCAGTACAGCAAGTTTCACGGCAGTTTCGCCCATACCCAGTGGTACCAAAAGCAGCGTTTGGAGCTTGAGACCGTCGCAAAGGAACTCGGATTCAAAAAGGTGAGCGAGTGCAAAAAGGCGGTTGCGCTCACGATACGCAAATACGTTGAGGCCGGCGGCTTCCTCTTCGCCATGTGCAGCGCGACCAACACGCTCGAAATCGCGCTCGCGGCGCTGGGTGTCGATATTGTCGACCGGGTCTACGACGGCGACGGCGTCGATCCCGACTACAGGAAAAAGCTCAATTTCGCCGGTTGCATGGCCTTTGAGAACTTTACAATCCACACCGACCCCTACTACCCCTCATTCTGTAACATAGATGTGAATCAGGTGAACACGCCCATACGCCAGCCCGCGCGGGATTTTGCCCTCTTTGACTTCAGCGCGAAGCTCGACCCCGTTCCCTCCATGCTCAACCAGAACCATACCGACGCGGTGAAGGGCTACCACGGCCTCCTGACCTCTTTCAACCGCGACGTCATTAAGAAGAGCGTGGTGATATTGGGCGATACGCCCGGAACCAAGATGGTCAACTACATCCACGGCATCGTGGGGCAGGGGCAGTTCACCTACCTCGGCGGGCACGACCCGGAGGATTACACCCACGCCGTGGGAGACAAGCCGACGATGCTTGAACTTCACAAAAATTCCCCCGGATACAGGCTCATCCTGAACAACGTGCTCTTTCCGGCGGCGGAGAAGAAAGAGAAAAAGACCTGATGCGCAGCCGCGGGGAGGTGTACTCCTGGTGTCTCTACGACTGGGCTAACTCGGCTTTCGTTCTCACCGTCGTCTCCGGCTTCTTCCCGCTGTTTTTCAAGGGCTATTGTTGCGGCGCCGGTACGAGCGTTGTGGAGACCACGGTGCGTTTGGGCGTGGGGAACACCGTAGCGGGGGTTGCCATAGCGCTACTGTCCCTGATATTGGGCGCGGTCGCCGACGCCGGGAGCGGCAAAAAACGTTTCTTGCTCTTTTTCGCCGTACTTGGGGCGGTAAGCGCCGCTCTGCTCTTCTTTGCGGGCCAGGGAGCGTGGATGCCGGCGCTACTCCTGTTCATACTCGGCAACATCGGTTTCTCGTGCTCGAATCTTTTCTATGACTCCTTGCTGATTGACGTGGCGGACGGCGAGAATATGGACTTTGTGTCGAGTATGGGTTTTGCCTTCGGCTATATCGGCGGGGTCATACTCTTCACCTTTAATGTTTGGATGATGGTCAAGCCGGAGACATTCGGGCTTGGCGGCTGGGCCGACGCCGTAAAGGTCTCTTTCCTGTCCGTGGCGGTATGGTGGACGGTTTTCTCAATTCCGCTTTTCCTGTTCGTCAAGGAGAAGACCCGCAGAGTATCGACACGTAGAAATTTTTTTACCGCCGTCGCCGATACGGTCGGCACAATAAAAAAGACATTCCTGGCGATAACGCGAAGAAAGGAGCTGCTGCTCTTTTTAATCGCCTATTGGCTGTATTACGACGGCGTAAACACATTCATACGAATGGCGGTAGACTTCGGGCTCTCAATAGGTTTCGGCCCCGAATCTCTAATGGCGGCGTTAGTCACAACGCAATTGACGGCTTTTCCGGCGTCGCTGTTTTTCGGGTATCTCTCCGTCAGGGCGGGGGCGGGCCGGATGATATTTGCCGGTGTGCTTATGTATTTATTGATAAGCGTCGCCGGTTCGCTCTTTATGCGTACAGAGGCGCACTTCGTCATTCTGGCGGCGCTTGTGGGTTTAGCCCAGGGCGGCATACAGGCGCTGAGCCGCTCGTATTTCGGAAAGTTGATACCGCCCGGGGAATCAACGGAATACTTCGGTTTTTACAACGTTGTAAGCCGCTTCGCAGTGGCCGGTCCTGCGGTAGTGGGGATGATAGCGATGGCCGCGAGGGGCGCCGGCGCGCCGGAGTCCGCAGCGTCGAGGGTCGGGATGTCGGCGGTGGGCCTGTTTTTCGCGACCGGGTTGATTTTTCTGCGTATGAGCCGAAAATCATGCGAGCGGGATATGACAGGGAATTAAGCAAAAATGTCGGGTAATGTCGTGTTGGGGACTGAAGCGGGGTAGCGGAAGGCAGCTTGCAATAAATATCATTATTGAAAATTGTTTTTGGTGAAAGATTATAGTATATTTATTTTATTACTGTGACTTCAAATCTTACCGGAGAGCAAAAATGACACCCGATGAGCAAAACGCTTTCTTATCGGCGGAGTACGCCGAATCTGTCCGCTATATGGACAACGCCGAAGAGACGTTGAAGAGAGCGGGGAAACAAGACGACGGGTACTATATTGACGAAAAGTACGTCAAATCCGCCTGCGGAATTGCGCATTTGGGGGGTTTACGCGCCCTTGACGCGTGGCTTTTCATGAAAGGGATAGAATTTTCGAGCAAAAAGAAGCAAAAATCAATAGAATTTTACGAGTATACGATTGCCAGGATAGATAAAAAATTGCTATCTTTCCTGAAATCCGCGTATGGTACTTTGCACTTGGCCGGTTATTATCACGGAGAAACGTGTATAGACACTATTAGAAATGGATTTAAGGCCGCCTATCTCATCATCGACAAGATCAAGCCCGAAAACCCCGTCGACGTACCTGAGACTCACGGTGACAAGGTCAAGAGGATGTGGAATAAACTGCTGATATCATTGGCGGTGATGTTTAGGTTTTAGGCGGGCGGTCGGGCGGCGGCTTTTTTAAATCTTTTCTATACTATTGACATATAATTGAGTCGGCCGCGATGGGGTATATGCCGTCACGAAATATTCATGCTCAAACCGACCGTCTGCGTCCCGCGGCACGCGCCGTTGAATACCCCGCGTTCTATCGAACAGTCGGCGAAGTCGCGGCCTCTGGATAAAGCTATGTAGCCTTCGTCTGTCAGTTTGTCGCGTGTGGGGTCTACGGCGCAGTATCTATCGCCGGTCCACGCCTCGACCCAGGCGTGGGTTTCGCCGCAGTCGGAGGCGAGGCCGGCTACGTAGCGGCATGGGATTTTGTCCATACGCAACAGGGCGAGCAATATATGCGCGTAGTCCTGACAGACGCCCGCGCCGATGTCAAACGCCTCCGACGCCGTTGTTGTATTTGTGGTCGCGCCGCGTTCGTAACGCAGGCGGGCGTGGACGGCGTGAGAGAAGTGTTGAACGCGGTCTAACGCGTTGATTGTGGCGGAACGGTTTATATTATCGTTGATATTCTTGTTGATGCCGTCATTAATACCATTGTTGACACCCATTCGGCTTCGACTTCGCTCAGCCATCCGGTCATTAATACCATTATTGACACCGTCATAAAAATCAGCAAGCCCGCGATGCGGGCGCGTCAATTCCGTCGGGTATAATAATACTCGCTGCGGCTCGTCGGACGATATGTACGGCTCGCCCGACACCTCCGCGACCCCCTCTGTTCCGAATCGGAACCGGCTGTGCGGGGCGCTGATATGCCCTGCCAGAACATCGTTGCCGAAACCGTCAACCGTCCGCCAAAGCGTGTCTGTCGGCGACGGGTCAATGTGCCACGACAAACTCTCTATCCGCTGCCTGCCGTCGCTCCGCGGCAGTATCCTCAGCAGAAAAGTATGCTCGGACGCGGGCGAAGAAAAAGCCAGCTCCGTTTGATATTGAAAACGAACGGTCTTCAAGCGGCTTGCTCCTCCTCAAACAGACGGCTTAGGCTGTCGAGCACTTCGTCTAAGCGTGCCTTGTAACTCTCCTCTATCGCGAGGACCTCAACCAGCACCGCCAGATGCCGTGCGTTGCAGAAACCTTTGCGCACGCGCGAAAGCACGTGGCACAGCTTCTCGTACTCGCTGTTGATGAGTTTGTGGTCGTACGAGAATCTGAAATACAAATCAAGCCGCTCCACGAGTTTGCCGCACTTGACAATCGTCCGCGCCTCGCCGTTCGCCATTTTGTCGTCTACGCTGCCCCAAAACGCGAGCAGGTAATCGATGGACGGCATCAGCGACAGGCGCGGGTTTTTGTCGCCGCGGCTCGCGTGGAAAGCGTCAACCGCGAGCTGGACGTAGGCAAGCGCCTCGCTGCCGATTACGTTCCGGCAGACAAGCGCGTTGTCGTGCGTGAAGCGAAGCGTCGAACTTACCGTGAAACATTCCGCGTCGTCGTACAGATACCCCCGTATGAAGCCGCGGTAATCGCCGTACCTGTCCTCAATTTCCAGTTTGCTCAGAAAATCTTTGTAAGAATCTTTATCCTTGTCGAGCGCTTTGTCGCAATAATTGAAGAATATGTTGAGCGTGGTATAGGCGCGCTCCGCGTACCTTCCGAGCCAGTAAAGGTTTGAACTGTACTCTACCGAGATAGTACCCATGTGTCCTTAAACCCCCCTCCCTGCGAAGAATTGACAATGAACGACCCCTCCACGCGCGAGAAGCGGGTAAGCCCGCTTGCCCAAACGCGCGTGGCCTTGCCGGTCAGCACATACGCCCTCAAATCGGCTTTTCGGGGAATGACGCCGCCGTTCTCATCCATTATATCGAGGTCGATAAAATCAATGACCTCCTGCGATATGAACCGCCTCGGCTCCTTTATGATGGTGGCCTTTAGTTCGGCCAATTTTTCCTCGGACAGACCGCTGCCGAATACCACGCCGTAACCGCCGGCCTCCGACACGTCCTTTATGACAAGGCGCCTGATGTTATCAAGCGTGAACTTCATGTCGTCTTCATAATAAGGCAGATACGTCGGCGCGTTTTGCAGTATCGGCTCTTCATCTAAATAGTATTTTATCATCTTCGGCACGAAATAATAGATACCCTTGTCGTCCGCGACGCCGTTGCCCGGCGCGTTGATGAGCGCCACGTTTCCGGCGCGGTAAGCGTCTACGATGTGCGGTACGCCGATAAGGGAATCCGCCCGGAACGTCATAGGGTCGAGGTACTCGTCGGAGATGCGGCGGTACACCGCGCCTACCCTCGCCTTGACGCCGAGGTAATCCTTCATATACAGGACAGCGTCCTCAACGGCCAGTTCCGACGCCTTGACGAGCAGCGCGCCCGTCCGCTCGGCTAAGTACGAGTGCTCAAAGTACGCGGCGTTGTACCTGCCCGGCGTGAGGATGACGCTAAGCCCGCCGCGGTTCACGAAGTCCATAGTCTCGCGCAGCATATCCGAGTAGTTGCGGTTGTCCGCGACGTTGTTGTCGGAAAAGGCGTCGGGGTTGGCAATCCGGCACAGCTCCCGTGCTATCAGCGGGTAGGAGGCGCCCGACGGTATGCGCAGGTTGTCTTCTAATATGTACCACGCGCCGTCCTTCGCCTGAACGAGGTCAATCCCGGAAATGTGGCTGTACACACCCGCCGCCGGGACAATGCCGCCACACTCCGGCAGGTACCCCTTGGAGATATAGACGAACTCCTCCGGCACGACCCTGTCGGCGATAATCGAGGCGCGTGAGTAGATGTCACGCAAAAAGCAGTTGAGCGCGTCTACCCGCTGGACGAGACCGCGGTCGAGCAGAGCGAACTCGTCGCGTGAAATGATACGCGGTATGGCGTCGTAAGGGAAGAGCTGTTCGATGAACTCCCCGTTCCTGTAAATACCGAACTTCACCCCGTACCGAGCCATGAGCCTGTTGATCTCGCGGGCGGTCGCCACAGTCACGGACATCTCCATCCCAATCACCCCCCCTACGGCGGCGGTATAAGCGGAATTAACGGCATAAACACAAAAAAAAGAGCAACGGCGCCCTGTCTGAGCGCCGTTGCTCGCGTACTTCATACTATAATAATAATATAATTTACCCTAAAAATCAACTGTTATCGTAATTTTTGTGTGAAAATGGCTTTTGGGGGGATTTGGAGCAACCTTGTTATCAGCCCGTCAAAGGTTTTCAGCGGCGCGTGAACGGCTTAATATATATTTGATACGGTGGGTTTCACGGTTACTTTCATCTAAGAAGGAGATTTTATGAGCGGATTTATCGGAAGGAGGTGGGCGCTGTTGGTTGCTGCGGTAGCGGTGATATGTTGGTTGGGTTGCGGCGA
This sequence comes from Chitinispirillales bacterium, assembly GCA_031283085.1. Classification (GTDB taxonomy): domain Bacteria; phylum Fibrobacterota; class Chitinivibrionia; order Chitinivibrionales; family Chitinispirillaceae; genus GUT77. The sequence continues at coordinate 14,172 of JAITCM010000027.1, forward strand.
CGGGGGCGAAGACGAATCAAATCCGGGTGATGTCCCTGCTAACGGCGGCCTTGTTTGTACCGATGGCGAAGCGTGGGTAAAGTGTGAGGTGAGAGATGGAGTGGAATTCTGTATCGGCTATATTTTCAAGTCAAACAGCGAGTTGATATTTATAGAACGTGAGGCCAATGTTTGGTACAAATACACAGACGGCGGATATAATTGGCGGATAGACGGAGACACTTTGATTATATACGACGATGAAAACGCAGGTATTGTCACTTACAGCTTAACCGATAACGCGTTAACTCTTACGTTTGAGGGACAGCCGCAAACGTATACCAAAAGGAGCGGCGTGTATCCGAGATTGACGAAATCTCGCGCAAATACGGATATGTCGAAATTTCTTTTGAATTTGAAGAAATAGATTCGTCATAAAACCTGTTTGGGCCATACCGAGACCACCATGTATTGCGTATAACATATATGCCATATACTGCATATAGATACAATTTACGGCCGATTACTTGTTTTTGCGCGGTTTGGGTTCTTTTTATTGGATTGTTCCGGGTAAATTTTTATAAAAAGCATTGATTTTTGTTTCGGGAGATGTTATATTTTTGTAATAATGCGCGTTATAATTATATAAGTAAGGATAAAGAAAAAAAATATTACAAGGAAAAACATAATTATGGAATTCAACCGCGTCCAGGAATTAGTCCAACAGCATGGCACCCCCGTTCTCTTCCTGTCCGAGGGCCGGACGAGGGAGTCCTACCGGAACCTTGCCGCCGCGTTGCCGGGGGTTGACCTCTACTACGCGGTGAAGTCCAACGCGCAGCCGGAGCTCATATCAATATTTGACGGGGAGGGTAGCTTCTTCGACGTCTGCTCCAACGGCGAGATTGATGTCCTTAAATGTCTTGGAATCAGCGCGGAGCGCTGCATTCACACGCACCCTATCAAGAGAGACGGGGACATACGCTACGCGCTTGACTACGGGCTTAACATATTCGTGGTTGACAACGAGGATGAGTTGCTAAAACTCGTCCCGTACAAAGACAGCGCCCGACTTCTCGTGAGAATGAGCATACAGAATCCGGGTTGCCTCGTAAACCTCTCGCAGAAGTTCGGCGTGGCGCCGGAGAAGACTTTCGACCTGATAAAAAAGGCGCACGGAATGGGGTTGCGCGTATTTGGAATATCATTCCACGCCGGGTCGCAGAATGAGAACCCGCTCAAATACATTGAGGCGCTTGAATATTGTAAAGACATCTGCGGTAAGGCGGCGTTGGCGGGTATAAACATAGAGGTGATAGACATAGGCGGCGGCTTCCCGATATCGTACCTGACGCAGGTGTTGCCGATGGCCGCGTTCTGCCGGCCTATTGTCGATTATCTGTCGAGATACTTTACGAATTACAGGATAATAGCCGAACCTGGGCGTGTATTGAGCGGCCCCACAATGACCCTCGCCGCCAAAGTGATAGGCCGCTCCTACCGCAACGGCGCGTGGTGGTACTACTTGGACGAAGGTCTCTACGGCAGTTTCTCCGGCAAAATGTTCGACCACGCCGACTACCCGATGTTTTTGACACGTCCGGGTGAGAGATACAACTCGGTATTGGCGGGTCCGACATGCGATTCAATAGATGTGTTATACGAAAATATCAGCCTGCCGATGCTCGAAATAGGGGATACATTGGTCTTTGAGTCAATGGGAGCGTACACTACCGCGAGCGCTTGCAACTTTAACGGGTTTCCCAAGGCTAAACTGGTAGTGGTTGATTGACGAAAAAAAACACCCCGGCGCGTTACGCCACCCATCCAACAAGGATGGGGAATTAAAGGCGGCGAGGTTGTTAAATTCCCCTCCCCGGAGGGGTATCCGAAGGGCGGGGTGGTATCTTTTGTCGTTGATTTTTATTATTGACATTAAAAATAAGGAAAGAACATTATGAACGCATTCGTTAACTGCCCTATGGAAAACGAGACTTCCATCTGGCTGCAAAACTTAGTCTGCGGCCACTCCGGCCTCATCATCAAAGTCAAGCAACCCGTCTTCTGCGGTTCGAGCCCCTTCCAGAAGGTCGAGGTTTTCGACACCTACCGCTTCGGAATCACGCTCTGTCTGGGCGGGACGGTAGTGCTCACGGAGCGCGACTACGAGCCATACCACGAGATGATGGTACATCCGGCAATGGTGGCACATCCCCACCCAAAGCGTGTCTGCATCATCGGCGGCGGCGACGGCGGGTGCCTCAAAGAGGTGCTCAAATACGAATCGGTTGAGCGTGTCGTTGTCGTGGAGATTGACAGCCTTGTCAAAGAGACGATAGAGAATTATATGCCGTGTTTTGCGGACGGATTCGGCGACCCGCGCGCCGAGGTGGTTATCGGCGACGGGTACGACTATTTCAAAGAGACGAATGAGAGCTTCGACGCTATATTTGTGGATTCCTACGACCCGGGCGGGCCGGTGCGCAGTCTCGAGACCGCCGACTTCTTCAGCCGGGTTGCCGCCGCGGCGGGGGAGGACGGGATAGTGGTGGTGCAGACCGATTCGCCCATCCTGCGGGCCGATACCGTAAGGCGGACGATAGCAAACGTCTCGGCGGTATTCCGCCAATACAAACCGTATATCTGTACCCTGAGGTCGTTCCCGGAGGGGGTCTGCAGCTTCCTGATAGCGAGCAACAGCGTAATCGGGATTGACGGTATCAACAGAGAGAGATGCGAAGAGGTCGCCGGTACTTGTGAATACTATAATGAGGAGATGCACGCGGGAGCGTTTCTATTGCCGCAGGGTATCAAGATGTCTCTAAACTGTTGACTGGCGGAACCGGTTTTAAAAAACGGCGGAGCGGTGAGCGTGTCGCCGCTCTACCTGTAAATCCCAGCGCCGGTCAGCGTAAGGTTGGGGATGACAGTTATCTCATGTTTGACTAACGGTTCGATTAACCCCCATCCGCCGCCGGTCGCGATTATGGATACGTTGTTGTTACCGTTACAGATACGTAAGCACTCGTCTACGCACCTGTCGACCGCTCCGGCCGTCCCGTAGAGGACGCCGGACGCGATGCATTCGGCGGTTGATACGGACGGGAGCGTGTGGCCCGGTGTATCAATATCGGTTTCAATGTCAAATAGCGGCAATGCGTCCGTTTTCGCGTGCAGCGCCCAAAACTGCATGGCGCACCCCGGCAGTATCGCCCCGCCCTCAAAGACCTTCCCATCCGGCAAGCAGTCAACGGTAATCGCTGTCCCCGCGTCGATGATTATGCAACTCTTGCCTTTGAACAGCGCGGCGCAGGCTAAGGCGTTGCAGACTCTGTCCGCTCCGAGCGTGTTTGGGTCATCGTATTTGAAAACTACCGGTAACTTTGTGTGCGAACATATCAACTCTACAGTGTCAAAGCGCTTCTCTCCGGAGTTGACGGATAAATCGATACATATATCTTTGGCTTTTGCCGCTATGTTCCTCACGCACGATGTGATGTTTACCCTGCGGATTTGCGGGTATGCGCCGGCGATTTTCTCTATGTTTGCGACGAAAGCGCAGTCAAAATTGTTGTTGTCCGAGTCAATCCTGTCAACGCATTGCAACTTGTTGACGTCGACAGCCGCGACGCGCGTACGGGTGCTGCCTATGTCTACAGACAGCGTTATGACGGGTGCCGAATCACTCACCGTATACGCTCCCGGGGAACCGCAGCGAACCGGAGGAGAGCAGCATTGTTCCCTGGGTGGTGTCGAGTCTCAGGCGTCCGTCGATTTCCACCGTGACGAATGTGCCGCGGTGCTGGCCCACGGTCGCCGGATATCCCTTCCTGTAAAGGTTGCCGGCGTATACGGCGTGCGCCCCATTGGGGCCGTGCTTTATGATAAAATCGTATTCGCACAGGATGCGGTCAAGCAGCGCGTCTAATACATACTCTTCGCCGATTTCCATCAACACGGAGGTTGTCGTCTTGCGCAAATTGCCGGGGAAGTCGTCTTGGGCGATGTTCACGTTGATACCGAAACCGATAATCAGCGTGTTTGGTTTTTTGGGGGCGTTTTCAAGCAGGATGCCGGCGATTTTTCTCTCGCCGCAATAGATGTCATTCGGCCATTTTATCGACACGGGCGTGTTCCCCGACGGCATACATTCCAGCAGCACCGTACGTATGGCAAGGCTTATAGCGCGGTTGTGCTCGAAGTGGGCGGAGATGTCGGCGATTGGCACAATGAGCGACACCCACAAACCGCCGGCGTGGTCGGAGAAGAAAGGTGTGTCGTTCCTGCCGCGCCCGCAACGCTGCCTTATCGCCCTTATGACGGTTATTTCGTCGTCGGGAACGCCGCTTACGGTCTTCGCGTAGTTGTTTGTGGAGTCGATATCGTTGAGGAGTATGTATTTCATGACAGCATTACCAGATGAAAGTCCAGCGCCGGCGCGCTGTGGGTAATAGCCCCGCAGGATATGTAGTCCACATTAGTCGCGGCGATTGCCGAGAGGATGCCCAGTGTTATGTTTCCGCTGGCTTCAAGCTCAATCTTGAGGCCGGAGGCGTCGCGTTCATCCACGCAGATATCTATCTCTTTGGGGCTCATGTTGTCGAGCATTATCCTGTCGGGCTTTAACCGCAGGGCTTGGACAAACTCTTCTATCGACTGTACCTCAATCTCAATGCGCGGGACAGCGCTGTCGCCGCGCCACGCCAGAGCTTTTGTGAGCGCCGCCGTCACGCCGCCGGCGCGCCTTACGTGGGTGTCCTTGATAAGCATCATGTCGTATAGCCCGCAGCGGTGGTTGACCCCGCCGCCGTGCCGCACGGCCGCTTTTTCAAGGGTACGCATACCCGGCGTGGTCTTGCGCGTGTCAAGCAATCGCGTCTTAGCGCCGCTGTTTGAGAGCTCCCGAACCATCGCGGCTGTGAACGTCGCGATGCCGGAGAGACGCTGAATGAGGTTGAGGATAGTACGCTCGCCGGCAAGAATCGACCGAACGGCGCCCCTTACGCGGCATACCGCCTTGCCGGGTTCCACAGTATCGCCGTCGCCGCAGTACGTCTCGACTGCCGTGGCCGGCGCGGCGTCGGAGACAGACGATATATGCGACGCTAAGTATTTGTCAACAAACCCAAATAACGGGGCGGCAAGTGTGATGCCGGAGAGCACGCCGCTCTGCTTGCAGCGTATCAGCGCCTCGCCCGTGTCGTCGGCGTTGAATATTGCAGAGGTGGTGATGTCTCCATCCTCCCCCAAATCCTCGGCGATGGCGCTTGTCAACAGGTTGGTGACGAATTCGAACATTATTAACCCACCATACCCACCATGTCGAACATCGGCAGATACATGGCTATGAGCATACCGCCTATGATCACCGCCAGTACGCAGATCATTATCGGCTCTATCACCGAGGTCAGCGCCTCCACCGCCGCGTCCACCTCCTCCTGATAGAACTCGGAGACCTTTTTCAGCATACCGGAGAGGTCGCCCGTCTTTTCACCCACGGCTATCATGTGAATAACCATAGGCGGGAAGACGCCGGTCTCCTGAAGCGGCTCGGATATGGAGAGCCCGCCCTGGATCTTGTCCACCGTACGCATGATGCCCATCTCCAGTATCTTGTTGCCGGCGGTCTTGGCTGTTATGGTGAGCGCTTCTATGATTGAAACGCCGCTGGATAGAAGCGTGGAGAGAGTCTGGGCAAACCGGCTTACCGAGCTCTTACGTTCAAGGTCGCCGAAGACCGGCAGTTTTAGCTTGATTTTGTCGATATTTATTCGTCCCGCCGGCGTTTTGTAGTACTGCAGGAAGGCCGTAATGGAGACGACAATCACGATAATCATCGCCCACCAATACGCGAGCAGCAGGTCGGAGAGGGCCATGACCACTTTCGTCGGGGCCGGCAACGATCCGCCCATATCTATGAACATTTGCGCGAAAGTGGGGATAACGAACGCGAGCATGGCGACCGTGGCGCCCACGGCCACGACCGCGACGACGGCGGGGTAGGTCATGGCGCCCTTAATCTTGCGGCGCAGCGCGTCCGCTTTCTCCTGGTACTCGGCTAAACGGGTCAGCACGCCGTCCAGATTACCGGACTGCTCGCCGGCCGCAACCATGTTGCAGTAGAGAGAGTTGAACGCCTTGGGAAACTTTGCCATAGACTCGGCCAGGTTGTTGCCGCCCTGTATGTCGGCGCTGACCTGCTTTATGGCGGTCCCAAGCTCCTGACTTTCGGTCTGCGCCCCCAGGACGTCGAGACACTGGACAAGCGGCAATCCGGCGCTCACCATGGCGGAAAACTGGCGCGTGAAGCGCGAAATGTCCTGCAACTTTATCCCGCTGAAGAGCTTGGGCATCTTTATCTCAATCCCCTTGCTCTTGATGGATGTCGCGCGAATCCGCTTCTTACGCAGGACCTGCGACGCGGCGTCTCTGCTGGCGGCCTCTATCTCGCCTTTGACCTGCTTGCCTTCGCTTACTCCTACGTATTCGAATTTTGGCATAGTCGGTGCCTTTCTTTTTTATTTATGTTCTTAGGTAATATATCAACGTTAAATATATACTGCGTCCCTTTACGGTTCTCCTATTAACTTTTTCAAACTGTCAGGGTCAGGGCTTCTTCCGAAAGCGTCTTTTTTGGATATCAGGCGTCTGTTGAACAGCATGGCTAACTGGCTGTTCATGGTTTGCATACCGTGCTGCTGGCCGATTTCTATTATGCCCTGGAGTTGGTGCACTTTGTCTTCGCGAATCATTGATCGGACCGCCATTGTGGCCACCATGATTTCACAGGCCATCGCGCGGCCGCCGCCTACTCGTGGGAGAAGCGCCTGACTTATTATGCCTTCAAGCACCATGGAGAGCTGCGCCCGCACCGTTTCTTTCATGTCGGCGGGGAAGACGTCGATTATTCGGTTAATCGTTTGAGCCGCGGAGTTTGTGTGCAGGGTGGCCAGCGTCAGGTGCCCCGTCTCGGCTATGCTCAGGGCGGCCTGAATCGTCTCAAGGTCGCGCATCTCGCCGATTAGCACCACGTCGGGGTCCTGCCTTAGCGCCACGCGCAGGGCCGACGCGAAACTTTTGGTGTCCTGATTCACCTCGCGTTGGTTTATGATGCACTTCTTGTGCTGATGCACGAACTCTATCGGGTCCTCCACGGTCAAAATGTGCCCCTCATGTTCGGAGTTGATTTTATCGACCATCGCGGCCAGCGTCGTGCTCTTGCCGCTGCCGGTGGGGCCGGTAACCAGCACCAAACCGTTCGGGCGCTCGGTGAGATACTTGACCACCGGCGGCATACCGAGCTCGTCAATCGACTTAATCAGGAAGGGTATCTGGCGGATCGCCGCCGTACAGCAACCCCTCTGCAAAAAGACGTTGGCGCGGAAACGGGCCAAATTTTGAATGCCGAAGGAGAAGTCCACCTCCTTGTTATTTTCAAAAGACTTCCTCTGAACCTCGTTCATGATGCTGTACGAGAGCTTTTGAACCTCGTCCGGCGTCAGCCTTTCGGCGGAGAACGGAGCCAAACGTCCGTCGACCCGGTAGAGCGGGGGAGAGTTGTTCGTGAGATGCAGGTCGGAGGCCCGCATATCTATCATCTTTTTCAGCAACTCTTGGATGTTCATCATGGCTATAATCCTTTGTTTTTAGTTCCTGTCGGCACCATAAACCATAAATATATATAATATCCGCCGCTCCCCGCCCGCAAAGATTATTGCGGGCGAATGTTTCACTTAATATGGATTATACAACCATATATCGACAAAGTCAACGATTAATGTTCGCTTATAAGTTCCAACTTTCCGCCTTTTACTGTGAAATCGTAACGCCACCGCCCGATTTTGTCCGGCGGGGCGCATAGAATATTCTTAGCCGGCGCGTTTGCGCAGGGCGGCGCCGCGACTGCGAAGCGCGGGCGGAAACGGTTGCGCGCCCTCAAAAGCTCCTCCCCGTTAGAGGGTGGAACGACCAGTATATCCAGCTTTTCGTAGAATTGCGCCGGGACGCCGCCGCCGCTGTCGCCGCGTATCCGGGCGAAGAGCGCGGTGTCGCATATCAAGGCGGTCATCCCGCCGTAGGTCAGAAGTATCGCCCCGGCGCTGTCGGCAAATGGGCTGACCTCCCTCCAAACCGCGGTTCCCGAAGAGTCGGCGGCCGGCAGGGCGCCAAACGCGGCGCCCGAAACCGCAATCTTGCCGATAACAACGGTGTCCTTCCGAAACTCGGCGGCGACCGCGGCGACCGCGCAGCCGCCCGCGTCCCCGTAAACACGGATAGACCTGACGACGGCAAAGGGATTGTTGACGCCAAGCTTGGCGTACCAGGTCAATAGTACCGTGGCGGTAATAAGCAAAAAGACACGGATAACATATCGCAGCCCAAACCGCCTGTCGCCGCCGCGAATCTCAAAAGCCCGGCGCCCGCGAAGGCGTCTTATACGTTCATAACGCTCTTTATGTAAGATGCTCTTACCCCTTTAAGACTTGGGTTAATATTTTGACGTTAAATTCATTGACTCTATCCATGTAAATTATGTATATTACCGTAAAGTTACAGATTAACCGAAAGTACGGCAAAAATCCTTATCAATATACCATAATGCACAGGGACAAAAAATGAAAAAAAGCCTGTTCGCGCCGTTATTGTCGGCCATGGCGGTTCAAGCCTTGCTTTTATCCGCGGGTTGCGCCGGCAACGCCGCGAGGTCGGGGCCCTCCGCAGCATCCGCCGAGCCGCGTCCCGACGCCGTCGACCCGCGCGAACGCTACACGGCGAGCGGCGGCCGGACATTTTTAGACACGCTGAACCGCGGACGGGAGGCTGCCCTATCCGTAAACGACCTGCCGGTACTCGAAGTGGTGCAGCCGGTAAGCCCCGCGCCGGAAAGGGGCGCCGCCGCCGGCGAACCGCGCTTCCGCATCCAAATATTAGCGTCAAGCCAGGTAGATATGGCGCGTCGGGAGAAGGTGAATGCCGAGAATGTTATGAAGCAGCCGGTTTTCATGGCGTCCGACCAGTCGCTGTACAAGCTCTACGTCGGCGACTTCAAGACGAGGGCGGAGGCGGAGGCGGCGCTGCCGGAGGTCAGGAAACTTGGGTACAGGGACGCCTGGGTCGTAGGCGTCAAGGCTGCGCAGTGACAAGGCCGGGTGGTTTATTAACTTAAGCGTGAAACTGAAAATTTTTGACGGAGATTATAATTTGCGGAAAGATTCCGCCGGAAAGTATATTAACAAGTTAAAAATCTCGGAGTTGCGCCGCCGAAAGTTGACGGTTGGAATACAAATGACGAGTAACTTAAAATGACGTCTAAAAGCCGTCAAAAAATCCGGCACATCAAGGAACTCAAGGAAATAGCAATGTTATCTGATTCAACGATTCTAATTACCGGTGGAACGGGGTCGTTTGGAAATATGTTTGCGCCCATGACATTGGCAAAGTACAACCCCAAGAAACTGATTGTCTACTCCCGCGATGAAATGAAGCAGTGGGAGATGGCAAAGAAATTTCAGGGTGATAGCCGTATCAGATTTTTCATTGGGGACGTTCGCGACAGGGAACGTCTCTACCGCGCCCTTGACGGTGTTGACTATGTGGTTCACGCCGCCGCCACAAAAATCGTCCCGACAGCCGAATACAATCCGTTCGAATGCGTCAAGACCAACGTAAACGGCGCTGTTAACGTGATTGACGCATGTATCGACAAGGGTGTTAAGCGGTGCGTGGCCCTCAGCACCGACAAGGCCAGTCAGCCCGTAAACCTCTACGGCGCGACTAAACTGTGCAGCGATAAGCTGTTTATTGCCGGCAATTCTTACGCCGGAGGCAAGGATACGCGCTTCGCGATAGTACGGTACGGTAATGTGATGGGGTCCAGAGGCTCGGTCATACCGTTTTTCATAGAACAGGCAAAGAGTGGCGAACTTACCGTGACCGACGAGCGCATGACGCGTTTCATGATATCTTTGGAACAGGCGGTCGAACTGGTTTGGCACGCTTTCAACGACACGGAAGGCGGCGAGATATATGTAAAAAAGATACCGTCAATGAACATAACGGATATAGCCCGCGCCGTGTCGGAGACCGCAAAACAAAAAATAGTAGGCATACGTCCGGGGGAGAAGCTGCACGAACAGATGATAGGTATCGAGGATGCCCCGTATACTTATGAATATGAAGAGCACTTCAAGATATTGCCGCAAATCCATGGGTGGAGCAATGACATGAACAGGATAAAATATGGGAAGTCTGTCCCTGAAAGATTTTCATATTCGTCGGACAACAATACCGAGTGGATGACAATTGATGAGTTGCGGCGGTGGATAGAACAAAACAAGGAAAAGGTAGGGAATATTTGATGGATAAATTTATCCCCTATGGCAGACAGTGGATTGACGATGCCGATATAGAAGCGGTTGAAAGGGTATTGCGGTCTGGCTACCTGACACAGGGGCCGGAAATAGACAAATTTGAGGATTCAATAAAACAGTCAGTCGGGGCAAAATATTGCGTCGCGGTGTCTAACGCGACGCAGGCGTTGCATATGTCCGTGGCGGCGCTTGAAATTGACGATGGTTCGGAAGGGATTACAACGCCCGTCACATTTGTCGCGTCCGCGAATTGCCTGATTACCAACGGGTTGGTTCCGGTATTCGCCGACATAGACGCTCAAACATATAATATCTCGCCGAATGAGATAGAGAAGAGGATAACGCCGAAAACAAAAGTAATAATACCGGTCGATTTTGCCGGACAGGCGGTTGATATTGATGCGATAAAAGAAATCGCCGAGAAGCGTAAATTGTTTATTGTTGAAGACGCCGCCCACGCCATAGGTTCAAATTATGCCGACGGCAAGCCGGTAGGTTGCTGTCATAAGTCCGACATGACGGTATTTTCCTTTCATCCGGTAAAGACAATTACCTCCGGGGAAGGCGGCGCCATAACGACCAATAACGAGGTGTTGTACAAAAAGCTGTTAAAATTGCGTACGGTCGGCATTACTAAAGACAAACAGGAGCTGGGGCAAGATCCGGGACCGTGGTATTATGAAATGCAACTGCTCGGCGGCAACAATCGTATGACCGATATTCAAGCCGCTTTGGGCCGCAGCCAAATGTCCAGGTTAAATTCGTTTAAAAAACGGCGCAGAGAGATTGTAAGTATGTACAACAACGCTTTTCACGACAAACCGGGTATCACCGTCCCTTATGAGGAAAACGGCGTTGACAGTTGCTTCCATCTCTATGTGTTGCAGATGGATTTTGATAAAATAGGAAAATCAAGAAAACAGGTTATGGAAGAGTTGAGACAAAAGGGAATCGGTACGCAGGTGCATTATATCCCGGTGAACAGCCAGCCGTATTATGTCGGTAAATACGGAGAATATAGTCCGAAAGAATATCCTGTGGCCGAATCATATTACCGTAAATGTTTAAGTATTCCGTTGTTTCCGATGATGTCGGATGAAGAGGCGGAATATGTTGAAAAAAACATTATTTCTGTGGGAGATGTGTATGAATAAAATTTTAGCCGAACTTTGCGCCGGAATCATACCGCAAAAAATGGCCAGAAACAGATGGCGCGGTATTTTGCGATATGGACTGATTCGAACGATAAAACTGCTAATGCGATTACGGCGCGAAAAGACAATATTGCCGCGCTATTATTTGGCTGTTTGCGCAATAGCAAAAAATGAAGGCGAGTATTTTCAGGAATGGATAGAGTGGCATAATAAGTTGGGGGTGGAAAAATTTTATATTTACGATAATGAAAGTTCAGATAATACAAAAGACGTGCTTGCGCCGTATGTGGAATCCGGTCTTGTTGAGTACGTTTATTGGTCGAGGAAGCAGGTACGGCGGTCGGGGTATGAGTGGCAATTGTCGGCGTATGACGATTGTTTTGACAAACACAGATCGGATGCGCGCTGGATTGCCGTCATAGATTTGGATGAATTTATTGTTCCCATAAAGGATAGGACAATATGTGAGTTTTTGAAGCGATTTGAAGAATTTTCGGCGGTAGAGATAAATTGGCTGATATACGGTAGCGGCGGCGCTAAAAAGAAGGAGGCCGGCGACGTAATGGAACGGTTCAAATATCACGCCGCCTTAAATCATGTTTCCAACAGGCATATCAAAAGCATTATTGATCCGCGGCGGGTGTGCTCATATATAGGATGCCATGAAGCGGCTCGTTTGTCGGGGTATGCGGCGGACTCGCACGGCGTACCGATTAAAAAACATTTCAGGGAACGTGAACCGCAACATGATGTAATCCGCATAAATCATTATATGGTGAAATCGTATGAGGAGTTTTTGGAAAAACGCGGCCGCGGCCAGACCAGACATCACAAGTTGGGATATTTCGACCTGTATGACCTCAATGATATAAAAACATAAGCGCGGTATGATGTATATATTTTGAGGTTATTGATGAAGCTGGATATATTGATGAAATTATTATTTCTATATACAATGGGTTTGAAAATAGGATTCAAAACGTATGAAATTATGTTTAGGCACCGTCCAGTTTGGGCTGGATTACGGCATAAATAACGTACGCGGGAAAGTGCCGGAGGAAGAAATCCCGCGAATACTGAAATTTGCCGGTGACAGCGGTATCGATATGCTTGATACCGCCGCCGCGTACGGCGACAGCGAATCTGTGTTGGGGAAAGCTATGGCCGAAACAGGCAAAAATTTTCGGATAATAACAAAATATCCGGCAAATACGGAAATCCGCCCGTTGCGGCGTATAGATACTTCGCTTGAGTCGTTAAAAACGGAACGTGTGTACGGATATTTATTCCATAACTACTCCATTTTTAGCGAGCGCCGCGATTATATCGACGATTTTGTAAAAGTTAAGGAGTCGGGCAAGTCGGAAAAGACAGGTTTTTCACTGTATTATCCGTATGAGGCCGAATATATCATGAAAAATAATATCCCGTGCGATATTGTTCAAATTCCGTATAACATATTCGACCAAAGGTTTGCCTGTCTGTTGCCCGAATTAAAAAAGCACGGAATCGAAATCCACGTACGGTCGGTTTTCCTGCAGGGGCTGTTTTTTATCGCTCCCGAAAAACTTGACGACTGTTTTGATTCCGTAAAAGGCAAATTGACGGAAATAAACCGGCTTGCCGAGGAATATTCAATAAATACCGCGGCGCTGTGTTTGGCCTTTGCCTGTTATAACAGTGATATTTCACATATTGTTATAGGCGTTGATTCGCTTGATGATTTGAGAAGCAACGTTGATAGCTGTAACTTGATTAAAACGGTGAATATTCCGTGTGACGTTTTTGAAAGGTTCGCTGTCGACGATGAAAATATCATATTGCCTTTTAATTGGCGGAAGTAGGGGAACTTTATGCAAAATGCCATAGCGATTATCACCGCCCGCGGCGGTTCCAAGCGGATACCGAAAAAGAACATCAAGGAATTTTTCGGCAAACCCATGTTGCACTACGCGATAAACGCTTGTCAAAATGCGGGAATTTTTTCGGAGATTATGGTATCGACGGATAGCGATGAGATTGCGAAAGTCGCCGAGAAGGGCGGCGCTCAGGTACCGTTTATGCGTTCCGAAAAGACGTCCGACGATTTCGCCTCCACATTTGATGTTTTGGAGGAGGTAATCGCCAATTACAAAAGTGCCGGGAAGGAATTCGATACCGTATGTTGCGTATACCCGTGCGTTCCGTTCCTGTCGGGGCAAACGTTGCAAAACGCGTACAGTCAATTGACCGCCTCGGGTAACGACGCGCTGTTGCCGATGTGCAGGTTTCCGGTTCCGATAGAATGGGCCATGAAGATAGAAAATGGGATTCTTGTTCCAAATGACAGAAAAGCCCTGCTGATACGCTCTCAGGATATAGTGCCGAAGTATTTTGACGCCGGGATGTTTTATATCATAAAAACAACCGCGTTTCTTACGGAAAAAACACTTGTTCCCGCCAAAACTATGGCGTATATTATGCATGAACGGGAGGTTCAGGATATTGATACCGCGGACGATTGGAAAACGGCCGAATTGAAATATAAATTGCTCAAAGGGAGCGAAAATGGGTAAATCACAGGAATTATATGTGCGGGCGAAAAAGATTATTCCCGGCGGGACTCAGCTTTTAAGCAAGCGGCCTGAGCAGTTTCTGCCGGATTACTGGCCGGCGTACCATAAAAAGGCCAAGGGTTGTAAAGTTTGGGATTTGGACGACAAAGAATATGTTGACGCAAGCTACATGGGTATCGGCGCGAACACGATAGGTTATGCCGACGATGAGATTGACGGCGCCGTGAAAGCCGTTATTGACGCGGGCGGCATGACTACGCTGAACCCGCCCGAAGAGGTCGCGCTTGCCGAAAAGTTAATATCTCTGCACCCGTGGGCGGAGATGGCGCGTTTCGCCCGCGGCGGCGGGGAGGCGATGATGGTCGCCGTACGAATTGCCCGTGCGGCTACCGGCAGAGACATTGTCCTTTTCTGTGGCTATCACGGCTGGCACGACTGGTACATCGCGGCAAACCTTTCCAGCGACTCTGCGTTGGACGGACAGTTGCTTCCGGGGCTTAAGCCGGCAGGAGTGCCGCGGCACCTGAAGGATACGTCGTTCCCGTTCAATTTTAACAGCAAGGCCGAATTTCAGGATTTGACGGTAAAATACAGGGATAGAATCGCCGCGGTTGTGATGGAACCGATTCGGAATATTGAGCCGGAAGAGGGCTTTTGGGAGTACATTCATACCGAAACCGGCAAAAACGGGATGGCTCTTATCATTGACGAGGTCACCGCCGGATGGCGTCTAAATCTCGGCGGCGCGCATCTTTTATACGATATCAGGCCGGATATCGCCGTCTTCGCCAAAGGCATGAGCAACGGATACCCGATGGCGGCCGTTATCGGAAAGAAGAAGTACATGGACGCCGCCCAGGACTCGTTTATCAGCAGTACGTACTGGACCGAACGCATAGGCCCGGCTGCGGCGTTAGCCACAATATATAAAATGGAACGGCGTAAAGTTCAGGAACATCTTGTAAATATCGGGAAGATTGTTCAGGACGGTTGGAATACCTTAGCGAAGAAGACCGGACTTTCCATCCGTACCGGGTCAATCTATCCGTTAAGCCATTTTGATTTTCAGGATAAAGACCAGCCGGTTCTCAAAACGCTGTTTACCCAGGAAATGCTTGAGCGCGGATACTTGGCGACGAACTCTTTCTATTGCAGTTTCGCCCATACCGAAGATGTCGTGCGGCGGTATCTCGGCGCGGTTGAAGAGGTGTTTTCGCTGGTTAAAAAGTCCATAGACGAAAATACAAGCGCCAAATTGCTGAAAGGGCCGGTTTGTCAAAGCGGGTTCAAGAGGCTTAACTGAGTAGATAACAGGTTTTTTAATTTTTATGGAAAACGATATGAAATATAATGAAAACAGAATAATGCTGCCTTTTGTCATGACTACCGTATATACGGTTTTGACGATATGGTCGTCAATTAATTCCGGTATGTGGGAGAGCCGAAAGATAATTGTCATGGCGTCAATAATTTGGATTGTTTGGCTAACGCTTTTTATTGTGGAAAAAGCCAAAGGTAATGTCATAACAGGTGAAAAGATTGGGTGTATAGTCAAGGTATTTTTTGCTGTTGTCATATCGTTATTTTGCGCCGGTTCAGTTTGGTTTTCAGGTTATTTGACGTTAAATCCCGCAGGCGCGATTGTAAACGGTATGGTTCATCATGATACGGTCTTTCATGTGACTATTGCCGAAAGTATCAAGAATTACGGATACCCGAGTTTATTGTTAAATGACGCCGATTTCTTGCATTATCATTGGGGCAGCCATTTTATATTGGCAATGCTGTCAAGAGTTTTAAATGTTTCTGTTTTTAATGTATATAATTACCTTTATCCCATTATTTTCATTCCTGCATACTCATTTTTGGTTATGACGGTTATTGTTGAGATACGCAAACATAAAAACGAAACCGCGTTGTTGTCTGTTGTTGACTACGCTTTTTTATCATTCTTCTTTATCGGATTTCTTCCTGCAGCTTTTTTAAACGGAATAGGGATATGGAAATCAAGTTGGGTAATAAGCGAATCATATTTATTCGCGTTGGTTTTTTTCCTTTTATATATACTGTTAATTCTTAAGACGCGCCAAAGCAATCGTTTTGGCAATATGTCGGCTATTCTTCTTACGATTCTTTTTATAGTAATATGTACGGCAATGAAGGTTTCGGTCGGATTTCTTATTACTGTCGGCGCGGTTTATATAAATTTCAGAAAAAATCTGCGGAAAACTCAATATTGGATAATTAATATCGTTTTTTTATCTATATTTTTATTATCTTACAAGGTATTCTCGGAAGCGTACGGATATTCCGGATTTCAGTTCATGTCATTTGTTCGGCATTATGTTATTCGCGACCATGGGTATATCGGTTATATCGGGGTTATTCCACACTATTTTTTCCTACTGTTTTTTACGCTGTTTGTTCTTAATTATCAACGCTTAGCCAACAAGCCGTTAAGACAGGCGATACTGTCGAAAAAATTATTAATGGAAGAAACGCTACTTGTGATTTCCATAGCGGGCCTGCTTCCGGGAATGCTCATGGATATTGTCGGCGGTAGCGCAGGTTATTTTTCATATTTCCAGGAATTAATCGCGATATGTATGCTATTGGGTTATAATATACCTGACAAATTACGCCAAAAGATATTATGTAACGATGTCAAATGGAAAATTAACGCCGTTAAATTTTGTATGTTGCTACTAACCTTATTTGTCTTGTTTAACTCAAGGATAGATAAAGTTGCCAAAGTAGCGAAAATTCATGATAATATGATTGATAACAGATTATTGACAAATATTCAAAATGTGATGAAAATATCAAGAAATGAAAAAATAAGATACGGAATATTTCTTGAGAATAGCGCCGAAATATGGGGGCAGTATAAACATAACGCTGACATCGCGGTTTTGTTTTATCCGGCTTTCACAGGTATAAGAGTACTTAGCCGCGTTTATACGGACGGATACGGCGTAACCGATAGCGTTGACTGTGAAAATATGACAGGCGCAATCGGTTTGATTCCGAAATTGACGTTTGACGAGGCCAAAGAAGAGGCGAAAAGAAAGAATATTAATCGGATAATTCATTTTTATGAAGACAAGTACCGAATAATGGATATCTGAATTTTCTGATATTCGGTAATTATGGGGGGAAGCGCCAAATTGAATACGCGATTCGGCCTGAAACTCGGCAGTATAAATACAAACTATACCGAAGATATCTTAGTGTTTTATAACGGCGGGTATTTTCAATATATAGAGTTGTTTATACTTCCGAATAGTTTTGACGATACTATAGAGTATTGGAAGCGGTTTTCCGTCCCTATAGTTATACACGCGCCGCACTCATTTGCCGGCATGAATCTTTCTATGCCGGAAGAGCGTGGGAATAATAAAATAAAATTGTCGGAGACATTGAGATTTGCCGACGCGCTCAAGGCCGAGTATATAATTTTTCATTCGGGGGTAAACGGCAAAATAGAAGAGGCTGTAAACCAACTCCGCCCGTTTGCGGATGACAGATGTTTAATTGAAAATAAGCCGATGAAAGGGATAAACGGGGAGAAGTGTTTAGGTTTCGCGCCGGAAGAAATCAGGTATATAATGGATGAACTGCAGGCTGGCTTTTGCCTTGATTTCGGGCACGCGGTATGCGCCGCTAATTCCGTAAAAAAGAAACCGTTGGAGTATATCGGGGAGTTCTCGGCGCTGAATCCGCGTATGTATCATTTAACGGACGGCGATTTCGCGAGCGAGCGTGACTTGCACCTGCACTACGGAGACGGTACTTTCCCGCTCAAAGAATTATTGAAAACTATTAATAGCGGCGCAATGGTAACCAACGAGGCAAAGCATGATTCGGATACGGATTTGAACGATTATAAGAGGGATTTTTTCTATGTCAAAGATATATAAATTGCTGCCGGGTTAGGTGGTCTAACTTTTTTGCAACAGTTGGCAAAAAGTATTTTAGGCGGTATCCTTACAAGAAACAATAAGTCACGGTATGTCCAGAAGCAATACGGTATGGATTAATTTGAAATTTTTTTTGTATTCTTTTGCGTTTTTTATTATATTTATAACGTTTCGGTTGTCGGATTAGCAATTAGACGGTTTGTATGCCGTTGTTTTACTGTATCGTTATCGCTAATTTATAAAGGCTAAACACGAATGATAACTTCTGTTGGATTCAAAAATTTTCGCGGGCTTAACGACTTGACGCTCCCGCTATCGCAGGTCACGATGCTGACAGGCGTGAACGGCGCTGGAAAAACTTCCGTGCTTGAGGGGCTGTATTGCTTATTTTCAGAAACAAGGCTTGATGTTTCGCAGTTATCCCGGTATAACAAATCAATAGCTTTTGCCGTAAATCAGTCCGTTAATGTACCGCTTGGGTTTGCGGTACGTCAAGCCTATAACTATAAGCTGTTTTGGGACGAGTGCCCTTCTTACGATTATGCCGAATGTTCCGTTAATGCAAAGTCCGATGACAAGTTCTCTTGGGTTTGGAAGTATAAGAGGGCAAAACTAAATGAATTGGATAAAAAATTAACTGTAAACAATCCTATTCCGGTCGACTCTTCATCGGAATTTGCGCTTTGGAACTGGTCTGTAAACGGCATTATATTTGATAAAAAATCACATCAGGCTATAACCATCAACGAAGTGTTTAGTCGTGCCCAGATACTTGCTCCTGACGACGGTTTATATTTACTTCCGCTTGAAGCTAAAGCCGCGAGCGTTTGCAAATATTTAGACTTCGCCTCTATTCGTTTGCAACCGCAAACGTTGTCGTTTCAAACCTCAAAACAGTTGACTAACGCGCTGAAAATCATCAATCCGCACATTACGGATATTCGCTTGACAGATATTAAAAACGGCTTGTCCGTTGTATTGGACGATAGCAAATCGGTTACTCTTGGGGCAATCGGTAATGGTGCCGTAACATGGGTAAGCGCGCTGATAGCGATTTTTGAAGTTATTGACGCGATGATGAAAGTTCGTTCGCAATCAAATATGCCGGTAATAGTCCTTATTGACGAAATGGGGGCGGGTATTCACTATAGCGTTATGCGTGACGTTTGGAAACACATTAGCGAGTTTGTAAAACAAAATAGCAATATTCAATTTGTGTTTACAAGCCATAGTAATGACTGTGTAAGGGCATACTGTGAGGCGTTTCAAGACCTGAACGCTAACGTTGTTCGGCTCTATAAAACCGCCATTGACGGCAAAATTACGCATACGGAATATATAAAAGACTCATTTGAAAATATTATTAACGGCAACTGGGAGGTGAGAGGGTGAACAGATCTAACCGTTATAAATGGTTGATTGTGGTAGAAGGTCGCACAGGAGAACCAGGTGTAATTAAAACCATAAAATCAATTATCGGGTGATTATAATTTTTGTTATGCGAGGGATTGCTTTTATGTCGAAAATATATGAACTGATACCGCTCGCCGATTTGAATAGAACCGTTCAATTACGGGTACTGAATATCCGCAATGAAGAATTTATTCGAGAATGGATGTTTACGGAAGGCGTAATAGGCGAGGCGGAACATTTTGCGTGGATTGAGCGGCTAAAAGCCGATCAAAGCCAAATTAACTTTGTAATTGTAGACGGCCGCGCGTGTCCGTTTGGAGCCGTGAATCTGAAAAAAATAGACAAAAGACATAAAAGCGCCGAAATCGGATTTTATAAAACGCAAAACCTTGCTGAAAAAGGGCTTATGGCTAAGAGTTTGGCCGCTCTTATAGACTATTCTTTTGACAGTATAGGGCTTGAAAAGATTTACAGCGAGGTTTTTGAGGGTAACGTTAAAAGCCTGAACATACATAAAAAGTTGTTGTTTACCGAGGAAGGCTTTTTGCGTTCACACATTGTTAAGGAAGGAATGAGAATAGGCGTACATCTGTTTGGCCTGCTGAAAAACGAGTGGATGGACGGAAAAGAAAAGATAGATATCAGAAATGACATAATAATTCATACGGCCAGACAAATGAACGATAAATACAATATTATTAACGGCAGGGACGGCGTATAATGTTTAAAGAACTGTCAAAACCGTTTATCATAGCCGAGATGAGCGGTAATCATAATCAAAGCCTTGAGCGCGCTTTGCTGCTTGTTCACGAAGCCGCGAAAGCCGGCGTTGACGCGCTTAAGATACAGACGTATACGCCCGATACCATAACGATAAATTCCGATAGAGATGAATTCATGATTATGGACATGGATAGTCTATGGAAAGGCGAGACGCTGTACTCGTTATACGAAAAGGCGTATACCCCGTGGGAGTGGAATAAGCCGATTTTTGACAGGTGCGCGGAATTGGGGATTATCGGATTCAGTACGCCGTTTGATTTTTCAGCGGTTGATTTTTTGGAGGGTCTGAATGTTCCAGTTTATAAAATAGCCAGTTTTGAAAACTATGACCTGCCGCTTTTGAAGCGTGTCGCGAAAACCGGAAAGCCGGTTATAATGTCAACCGGAATGATAGGGCTTGAGGAATTGGAAGAAAGCGTTGCGGTGTTGAAGGGTAACGGCTGCCCGGAGGTTGTGCTTTTGAAATGCACCAGCACGTATCCGGCCGATCCCGGGAACACCAATTTGCTTACAATAGACGATATGCGAAAGCGGTTTCCCGATTGCGTAATCGGTTTGTCCGACCATACTCTTGGAACGGCCGTATCGGTGGCTGCCGTGGCGCTTGGGGCAATGGTTATTGAAAAGCATTTTACGGTTTCCAGGGCGGATGGCGGCGTGGACAGCGCGTTTTCCGTGGAGTCTGATGAAATGAAAAAATTAATTTTTGACGTTAATATTGCGTATAGGTCTCGCGGTAATGTATTTTATGGTTCAACCGAAGCAGAGATTCCGTCGTTGAAGTTTCGGCGTTCGCTCTACGTCGTGAAAAGTATGAGGAGGGGGGAGCCGTTTACTCCTGAAAACGTCCGGTCGATACGTCCGTCCGGCGGGCTTTTGCCGAAGATGTATGAGGGTGTTTTGGGCAAAAAGGCCGCACGCGATATAATGGGCGGCGTACCGTTGGCAGAAGAGATGATTGCTGAAAAATAATACTATGATACACCTTATACATCTATCACATCCGTATTATATGCGCGACAACGCCTTTATGATGGGGTTGGCGGAACAGTCGCATTCCTGCGGCGATACCGTCAAAATATTGGTATGCGACTCTACGATAAATATCTGCAAGTCAAATCCGAAGGCTGAGAAAATAGTCTGCGCGTGGTGCGGAAGTTACAGAAGAAGCCAATTCGGCCGCCTGCCCAAAAACGTTGAAATATTACGCTACGGGGAGTTCTATACGCCTGAAAAGAAATCGGTTGTGGAATCGCTTAAATTCGATTATGATTCCGTTGCGGCCATCAAAAAGCTTTTCTACAAAAATGTAAAAATAGGCTACGGAGCGTTCTCGTCGTATGTCACGCTTACACGCAACCTGTACCCCGACATAAACAATGAATTTAAGAACTATTTCAACCGGTATCTTAAAGCCGAGTGTATCCTGATAGAGGTTTTGGAAGGTGCGCTTGATAAGGTACGCCCGGATATGGTATCGCTTTATAACGGGCGCCACTTTGAATCCAGACCTGTCTTTGAGTTCTCCCGTAGTTTGGGGTACTCTACGAAATGCTATGAAAACCTGAAAATAGGCAAAAATAAACGCAAGAATTTTATCTTCTTTGAAAATGCCCTCCCCCATAACATCAAGTCTATCGGCGGCATTATAATGGATACATGGGATAACGCCGAACTGCCCGAGGATGAGAAATTGGCAATAGGCGAATCGTTCTTCGCCAACAGGAAAGCATCGCTTTTCGCGGGGGATAAGGTATATACGCGGAATCAAAAATACGGCGCGATGCCGGGGGGGTTTGACGGTTCGAAGAGGAATATCGCTGTGTTCACAAGTTCGGAAGATGAGTTCGCCTCTATTGACAACGAATACGACGACGACCAAATATTCGTTTCGCAGCCGTGCGGTATCGTCGAGATTCTTGAACATTTTAAGAACGACGCGGATATTCATTTCTACGTAAGAATACATCCGAATCTCAAAAAAATAAAATATAAATATCACACATCTTTATTGGAATATGGTGATTTATATTCAAATGTAACTATTATTCGAGCTAGAGACGAAATAAGTTCGTACTCATTAATGGAGAATGTGGAAAAAGTGATTGTTTTCGGTTCGACAATAGGTGTGGAGGCTTGTTATTGGGGAAAACCGGTCATACTTCTATGCGCGGCGTTCTACAATTATTTGGATATTTGCTATAAGCCTAAAAGCGTTGAAGAGGCGTTTTCTCTGATTGGGGCGGACAGCCTGCCGGCAAAGGACAAGGCCGACGCTCTGAAGTACGGCTTTTACAGTATGTACGACAGGAATCAGAATTTTAAATATAGCGTGAGCAGGTTTGATTTTTTTCGAGAAGTCTTGATAGCGTTGAATAATGTATGCTTACTCAACGGCATAAAGATACCGGTAAAAGAAGAAGGTATGTGAGTGAAGCGCCGGTTGTTTGAGCGTTTTACTGTTATTATAAAAATTTGACCTTATGAAGAGAGGAACGATATGACGCATCTTATACATTTATGCGACCCTTGGGGAATGTGGTATAATCACGCTTTGCTGGATGTGGCCGATACCGCTTACGCGTGCGGCGATACCGTCAAGATAATGGTATGCGACTCTACTATAAAAATTTGCAACTCAAACCGAGAAGAGTCCGGGCTGTTTTGCGCGTGGTGCAAGAGTTACAGAAAAAGTCTTTTCCGCCGCTTGCCTAAGGATATGGAGGTATTGTATTACGCCGATTTTTATCTGCCTGAAAATAAATCGGCGGTAGAATCGCTGACGTTTAGGTATGACTCGGTTGAGGCAATCAAGCAATTGACTTATAAAAACGTTAAAATTGGTTACGGAGCATTTTCTACGTATGTTGCGTGGACGCGAAATTTATACCCGAAAATGGATGATGAATTTAGAAACTATTTTAACAGATATCTTAAGGCGGAGTGTATTGCGACAGAGGTGCTTGGCAACGTATTAGAGAAAGTACGCCCTGATATGGTGCATCTGTTCAATGGCCGCCATTTTGATAATAGACCTTTTTTCGATCTGCCTAAAAGTCTCGGATATCCGGTAAGAACTTATGAAAATGTAAAAAGGGATACGAAAGAGCGTCTTTCCGATGGTACGAAAAGGCGTCTTTTCAGTTATATGTTTTTTGAAAACGTCCTTCCGCACGATATTAAATACCTTTGCGGCACCATAAAAAGAGTATGGGATGACTCGAAATTGCCTGAGGATAATAAACTTGCGATAGGAGAGTCCTTTTTCGTGAACAGAAAAGCATCTCGTTATGCCGGGGATAAGATATATACACAGGCTCAAAAATATGGTGAGTTACCGGATGGATTTGACAAATCAAAGAGGAATATCGCTATTTTTACAAGTTCGGAAGATGAGTTTGCCTCTATTGGCGCCGAGTATGACGACGATAAACTGTTCGATTCGCAGCTATGCGGGATTGCCGATATTTTAGAACGTTTTAAAAATGACGCCGATTTCCATTTTTATCTCAGGGTACATCCCAATCTCAAGAATGTAAAGTATAAATATCATATATGTTTGCTGGAGTTGGGCGGTAAGTATAAAAATGTCACGATTATTAAAGCCAAAGACAAAGTAAGCTCATACTCGCTATTGGAAAACGTTGAAAAAGTGCTGGTTTTCGGTTCGACGATCGGACTTGAGGCTTGCTATTGGGGAAAACCTGTTATACTCTTGTGCGCCGCGTTTTACAATTATTTGGATGTTTGCTATAAACCTAAAAACGCGGAAGAGGTTTTTTCGTTGATTGTGGCGAGTGGTTTGCCGCCATTGGACAAAATAGGCGCCGTCAAATATGGCTTCTACGTTATGTATGACCGGAGGGAAAGCTGTAAGCCGGTGAAAATTTGTGATACCAAATATAAAATTTTGCGGGAATTATTTAGAGTGTTGATGCAGATGCGCTTGTTGGGTAAGCTAAAAATCCCGCTGAGTGAGGCGGAGAACTAAATGGAAAATCGGATGGAGGCCATAATGGATATAGATATAGCGGTCACATGGGTCGACATGAACGATCCGGCGTGGAAAAATGAATTTGCCGAGTATGCCGGTAAAATCGACAACTCCAAAAACGAGGTGTCGGAGGCGCGCTTCAGAGATTACGGCTTCCTGAAATATTGGTTCCGCGGCGTGGAAAAGTTCGCGCCGTGGGTGCGCAAAATCCATTTTGTCACCTGCGGACAAAAACCGGAGTGGCTCAATATCTCCAACCCGAAATTATATCCTGTCAACCATAAAGATTATATTCCGGAACGTTTTTTACCGTGCTTCAATTCAAATGTGCTCGAATATTATCTGCACAAAATACCCGGATTGTCTGAGCGCTTCGTCTATTTTAACGACGATTTCTTTATTACAGACACACTCGGTCAAGAACGTTTTTTCAGAAACGGCCTGCCGTGCGATATTGCCGCTTTTCGCTTCAATTCCGATATGTCGCAATGGTCTCAAATGCTGAAAAACAACCTGAGGATTATAAATAAGCATTTTGACAAAAAAGAAATAATGACTAAATTCGCCGATAAGTGGTACAACAAAGATTACGGAAATAAGGGATACCTGAACTATCTCTTTAAACCATGTAAAAAATTTATGTTGCTGCGAACGCCGCACAACGCGCAGCCCTTTTTGAAGAGCACCTTTGAAGAGCTATGGAGCGCCGCAAGAGACGAATTGATCGAAGCGTCAGCGCACAGATTCCGTACGTCAAATGATCTGACGCCGGAACTCTTCCGAACATGGCAGGTATGCAAAGGCGATTTTGAGCCGTACAACACCTACAATGATACGAAAATGTTCCCGTTGATCCTAAAATCAAGGCAAGCGGTTGCCGCCGTAAGAAATCAATCCTACAAGCTCGTCTGTCTGAACGACAACGTGCATATTCGCAATTACGGGCGGGTTATGGAAAACATTAAAAACGCTTTTGAGAGTATTTTGCCGGAAAAATCGAGTTTTGAGGTTTGAAAGTTATATTGACGCTGATACTACAGCCCCAATCCGCCGTCGATAGGGATTACGCTGCCGGTCACGTAGTCGTTCTCAACCAGAAACCTCAAAGCCTGACGGATGTGGGCCGGAGCGCCGGTTCTGTTCATGGGGATATTTTTTATCAGATAGTCAAACGATTCCCGCGTTTCGCCGGCGGCCGGGAGAATCGCTCCGGGGGCAATCGCGTTTACCCGTATCGCCGGCGCGTACAGACAGGCCTGTTGGCGGGTGATCTCCTCTAAGAATAGCTTTGACACTCTGTAATTTTGATATTTCCTGCTCTTGGAACGGATATGCGCGTCGGTGATGTTGATTATCCAGCCGCTCCCCGCCGATTTCGCGAACGCGGCGGACAATCGCAACGGGGTAAGCGCGTTGACGGTAAGCGTACGGTCAAAATGATCGGGGGCTGACATATCGCCCGCCTCAAATAGAGAAGCGTTGTTGATGAGGCCGGCAAGGGGCGGAACCCGCAATTTTTTTACGTCGGCTATGAATTTTTCCGGCGATTCCGTTAAATCGGCCTGAATAAACGCGACACGCCCGTCGCCGCTGAAAACGGATGCCGCGGGTTCCGGAGACGTCCTGTAATGTATGACGGCGTAATACCCCAGGTCAAGGCACTCTTTAGCCAGTTCAAAGCCTATTCTGTCCGACGCGCCGGTTATCACGGCCGTCCTTTGGCATTGTTCTTTATTTGCGTCCATAGATTTAAAATTATGTAATTTCAATCTGTGGACGCAAATCTTTTTTATAACGTGCCTACCGCCCCACGCCAATGAGCGCCGACACCGGCTCACGTTTCCCGCCGGCGGTCTTGACAGTTCCCTTGACCAGGTATGTCCCCTCCGGCACCGTGCGCCCCCTCCTGTCCCGCAAATCCCAAGAGCCTACCGCACGCTTGCCGTCGGCGTCGGCGGGCGGCGCGTTTCCGATGTTCACTGTGGCTACCTCATTGCCCGACGCGTCGTAGACAAACAACGCCGCGCTCACTATACGGTTGCCGCCGCGGAAGAAGCTCACCGTGCCCGACGACCTGCCGACCGGATTGGGTCCCGCCGTGAATTCGGCGGTCAGCGCGGATGCCGGCGCAACCGCCGCTGTTCCCGCGTCGGAACCGGCGCCGGGTATTACGCGCTCCGGCGAGGCTACCGCTATTGACCGCTTAAACGACACCGTTACCGTCGTCGCGGTCGTTACGCTTGCCAGCGTGTAGGTGTTGTTAGTGTTGTCGGCGACCGCCGTGCCGTCGACCTTCCAACCGTCTACCTCGTAACCGTTGGCCGGAACCGCGGTGAATACAACGCTCTTGCCTTGCGCGACCGTCGCGCCCGCGGCAATGGAGCTGCCTTCAACCGTTGCCGTCAGTGAGCCGTTTTCGTCGGCGTCGAATGTTACGGCGTATCCGGCCACCCAATGGGCATAGACGGAAGCATCCTCGTTGAACACCGTGTTTGTCGTTATTTTTACGCCGCCCGTTGCCTCCGTGTACCAGCCGTCAAGCGCGTAACCGGCGTTTGTGGCTGTGGGCAAAGAGGCGAGTTTACCACCGGAGCCGGTCTTGACGGTCGTGGCGGAAGCCGAACCGCCGTTGGCGTCGAACGTTATCGTGCGGACAGGCGACCACTGGGCATAGATGACGTCGTCGTCGCCGAACACGTAGTTTGTCGTCACCTTTGTGCCGCCCGTTGCCTCCGTGAACCATCCGTCAAAAACATGGTTGACCATTATCGGCGCGGGCAGGGATGTCAGCTTTCCGCCGGCTGCGGTAGTGCCGGTTTCCGGTATTACCAGGCCGCCGGTGGGGTCGAATGTTATCGTGTAAGTATTGGCCGTCCAGTTCGCATTATAGCTTTTGTTGCCCGTGCTTCCCTGCGCGACAGACACGATTGTTTCCTTGACGGTACCGTTTGCGCCTGTCCAGCCGTCAAACGTGTAGGCGATTCTGGTCGGATTATTTAACGTAAAGTCCGGTGTCTCTATGTTGTAACTCGTTGGATTGGCGGGTGTTACGGTTCCGCCGCTTAAATTTGTATAAGTTATTGTGTAGTTTACGGGCGTCCACCGGGCGTAAACGATGGCGTCGTTGCCGAACACCGTCGTATTCGCCGATACCCTGGCGCCGCCGGTTTCTTCCGTGTACCAGCCGTCAAAGTTGTAACCGGTTCTCGCCGCCGGCGAGGGCAGGGACGAGAGCTTTCCGCCTGCGACAGTCTGGGCGTTTTCCAATGTTACCGTGCCGCCCCTGGCGTTGAATGTTATAGTATAGTATTCGGCCGTCCAGCCGGCGGTATAAGTTTTGGCGCCCGTGCTTCCCTGCGTGACGCTCACGGACAGTTGCGGCGTCGTGCCGTTGGCGCCCGTCCAACCGGCGAATGTGTAAGCGGTTCTGGTCGGCTCAATCAGATAGAAAGTAGGGGTTTCAATGGTATATTTCGCCGGATTGGCGGGTTCCGCGGTTCCGCCGTTCAAGGTATAAGTCAGAGTGTATTCCACAGGCGTCCACCGGGCATAGACTGTGGCGTCCGCAAAGAATTCCGTGCTCACCGCTATCTTGGTGCCGCCCGTTGCCGCCGTGTACCATCCGTCAAAGGTGTAACCGGTTCTCGCCGCCGGCGAGGGCAGGGACGAGAGTTTCCATCCGGTTCCGGTCGTGCCGGACATTGTGGTGACCGTGCCTCCGTTGGGGTCGAATGTTATATTGTAAAGATTGAGTATCCAATGCGCGTATACGGTAGTGTTCGCGGTGAACACTGTGTTCACATCTACTTTGTTGCCGTTTGTTGCCGCCGTGTACCAGCCGTCAAACGTGTAACCGGTTCTCGCGGGGTTCGCGGGCCAGCCCGCGAGTACGCCGTTTGGACCGGTTTGGGAGGACGGAATGACCGTGCCGCCATTGGAATTGAACGTTATGTTAACGACCCCCAACGCCGTCCAATGCGCGTAGACGGTAGTGTTCGCGCTGAACGAAGTACTCGTAGTTATCTTGCTGCCGCCCGTTGCCGTTGTGTACCAACCGTCAAATCTATGGTTGGTCCACGCAACTTCGGGCAACGCCGAGAGCGTCCCTGGGGGGGTCTCAATAGATGAATCACTTGGGTTGGATACGTTGTTCCCGCTGTTGGTGTCGAACTTTATGGTGATAGCCGCGGCCGCCGTGTTTACGTTAAACAACAAAAGGAACAGCGCGGACATAATCGCCGCACAGAGAGGTTTACCCGCACCCATACCCGCACTTGCGTTGACGCCCGAAAATTTGTTCTTGTCCATAACGAACCCCCGATCTCATAAGAATTGTGTATAAAATAAAGGTAAAGCACGCTTCTTCAATTAATAATATAATCTACTTTACGGGTAGATAGAAAAGCAAATTTTTTGAATTTTTTAGTAATAATTCCAATCAAAACATTAGGTTGCTTGCGTTATTGCTCAATAAATATGTATTTTTAGAGGGTGGAAGGGCTATTTTGTCGATACGCAAAATTTTTTCGATAGGGGGCGGCAATCCGTGAATATAAAAGAGTGTCTTCTATGCGACGAAAACAACTATCCGGTCGACACCGCGACAATAGGCTCCCTCATAGCCTCGTCCGGCCAAAAACATCTATGGAATGAGCGTGCCTGCGGCGCGGGCGGCATTGATACCGTAGTTGTCCACTACATGAGCGCAACGGCCGTATCCCCCGGCGACCCGTACAATTTCACCCGCCTGCTGAAAATATTCTGCGATTACGGCGTAAGCAGCCACTACTTAATCAATCGTGACGGTGAGGTTTATCGTTTGGTACCCGAAGAGATGAAGGCCTGGCACGCCGGCCCAAGCATCATGCCCGTCCCTGACGACCGCACCGGCGTAAACGAGTTTTCCATAGGGATTGAGCTCGCGGCCACGGAGAGCTCCGGATTTGCCGACGCCCAATACGAGGCGCTTGGCGGGTTATGTGTTGATATTGAGAAGCGTTATCACAAAAAAATGACCCGCGTGGGCCACGATATGGTGGCCGGGGAGCGGGCAGTGGCCCTGGGTTTGCGCAAGGAGCCGAAAGTCGATCCGGGGCCGCTGTTTGATTGGCCTCGGCTTATTCGGCTTA
The DNA here is from genome assembly GCA_031283085.1 of Chitinispirillales bacterium. GTDB lineage: Bacteria > Fibrobacterota > Chitinivibrionia > Chitinivibrionales > Chitinispirillaceae > GUT77. The sequence goes on from JAITCM010000027.1 coordinate 43,469, forward strand.
TCGGTTGACGTTATCCGGCCTTAATTCATCAAGAATATCGTTAATTGACGAGTACTTCCCCTTGTTTTCGGCGGCGACCCGCTCGACTTGGTCGTCGAAGCAAAGCATATCGTCCCTCTTCCAAACCACCCCAACGGGGATACCGGCGTTAGCGTCGCTGTCCGAGTCGTAGACGTGCGCCGCCGCCCGCATGGCGCTTTCCTTATCGTCGGCTTGATGCCCGTTTGCTTGCAGGTCGTACAGTCGTTCGGAGATATCTTTTTGCTGATTGCCGAAGGTACGGCAGGGCGCTATGACCTCCACGAGCGAGAATCCGCGGTGGTTCATGGCGTCGTCGAACATCTTTTTCAGGTGTGTTTTGTCGCAGGCGCAGCTTCTGCAGACCATAGACGCCCCGCTGCCGATGGCGAGTTCGGAGATGTTGAGCGGCGCGCTGAGCTTGCCGTATGGGGTAAGCGATCCCTGGTATCCTATGGGCGAGGTGGGTGATGTCTGGTTTTTGGTCATTGCGTATATACGGTTGTCTAAGCAGATTACGGTGATGTCGAAATTTTTTCTTGCGGCGTGGACGAAGTGCGCCGCGCCGATGGACAGCAGGTCGCCGTCGCCGGTCGTTACGACCACCGGTATATCGGGGCGCGCCAGCCTCGCGCCTATGGCGGCCGGCAACGGCCTGCCGTGCAGGGTGTGCATACCGTAGGTGTTTAGAAACAGGGGCAGCCGCGAGGAGCAGCCTATTCCGGATATCACGCATACCCCGTTCTCGGCGATGCCGCGTTCGTCGAAGCACTCCGTGAGGGCGGAGAGCACATTGAAGTAGCTGCATCCGGGGCACCATGAGGGCGCGTACCCGTTCATGTAACTGTTTTGCCGGGTATCGCTCATTTTTTCGCCGCTCCGTCGCCGTTTGTGTCGCTGAGGTCGGATATAAACTTTTCCATCTCAATTATGCCGACGAGCTCCGCCTCGATTTCTTCGGGGGTGAACGGCTCGCCGTTGTATTTTTTCACGGAGATTGTGTTGATACCCGTGTTCATGCGTATGAGGGAGGCCAGTTGCCCCGTGTAGTTTGATTCCACCACGGCTATGCGCGGGCAAAAGTTTAGCAGTTCCAAGTAATGCCCGTTGATAAAAGGGAAGAGGAGGCGCGGGTAGAGGCACGCGATTTTTATGCCGCGTTTGCGTAGCGCTGAGACCGCTTTACGCGTCATTTCCGCGCTGAAGCCCCAAGAGATGACGCAGATGTCGGCGGGCGGGCCGTCGTCCCGCATTTTGGCGGCAAACCGTGACTTGGGCATGGGCGGTTTGAGGTCGCCGATGTCGATAGTTTGCATATAGTTGTAGTAAGCCTCGATTTTGTCCATCTTGCTGAAGCGCTTGTACTGTTGCCGGACGCGGTTGTTCGCGGTGTTGCTCGGTACTCCCTTGGTGTCGTGCTCCAGCCCGGTTATGCGGCGGACCGCGGTATTGGGCGTCGCGGCTTGCGACGGGGCGGCTACGGCGTGCCCGTTGATGTCAACGGAGGCGTCCGGCCGCTTGCATGACATCTGAAGGTTCCCCACCGCGCCGTCCGTCAGCAGTATTACCGGACAGCGGAAGCGCCGCGCCATGTCGAACGCCTCTATCGTCAGGTAGAAGCACTCCTCTATTGTGGAGGCGGCTAAGACGATACGTTGCCCCTCCCCGTGGCCGCCGAATATCGCCGCCATCAGGTCTTCCTGGCTGTGTTTCGTGGGCATGCCGGTAGACGGCCCCGCCCGTTGTACGTTGACCACGACGGCGGGGGTCTCCGTCATGGAGCAGTAGCCCAAAAACTCCTGAATCAGCGACAGCCCGGGACCGCTTGTCGCGGTCATTGCGGGGATGTCGAAAAACCACGCGCCCACCGTCACTCCAATTGCCGATATTTCGTCCTCGGCCTGGTAAGCGAACCCGCCGAGAGCGGGCAGGTACGCCGCTATATGGGCGCCTATCGACGTCGCCGGGGAGATGGGGTAGGAGGCGTATACACGGCAACCGGCGCTCACCGCGCCCAGCGCCACCGCCAGATTTCCGTCTAAAACGACGCGATCCTCCGAGAATAATGGGCGCCCCGAGGCGAGGCGCGAGGTGTGCTTATTGACCGTGCGCAGGGACGGCAGTATGCCGGACTCCGCGGATTCAAAGCCTATCCTGAACGACTCCGCGTTTTGCTCCGTCAAATTTTTCGACTTGAGCTTTTCGGTGATTATGCTCAAGGCAAGGTTGCCGGGGATGCCCAGTATCGCCGATAATACCCCCATGACAAAACTGGATTTCAGTTGCTGGTGAGTATGGATAAGGGGGCAGAGGTCAAAATCCAATTTAAAAGATTGTGTGCCGTCAGAGAGGCCGTCTCCCGTGTTGATTGCGCTTATGCTGTCGCCGCGGCTTATAGCGTCGTTGACGCGGTCAATGCCCTCGGCGCCGCCAAGTACGACAAGCGCCGCCCGACTGAGCGCAAAGACGAAATCCGCGGAGAGGCTTACGGGCGCTACCGAGTCGTCGTCCGAGACGGTGACAAGCACGCTGCATATCCCTCCGCGTATGGTGGGTGGGAAGCAATTGTGCGCCGACGAATGGAACCCCAGGGCGGCGGCGGCCCGCATGAACGTGTCGCCGCCGCTCAGTACCCCGTCGCCGGCTTCGCCGACAAGGAGTACCCGCAGGGTGAAAGGGGCGTCGTTGTTGTTTGTGGCGTCCATAGCGGCGGCTTCGTCTCCGTTATGCGGGCGGCAGTGATTTTTTGACGGCGTCGCACGCGTTGATGAGCGCCAGGTACAGATCTTTATCGGGCGCGCCTTCGCGCAACGACGTTTCGAACCGTAACGCGGACTGGTAGACATCGGCGATGTCGAGGTTTCCGGCGGTTCCCTTGATAGTGTGGACTAGCTTCTTCGTGTTTTCGATGTCCGCCACCGCCTGTTCGAAGCTTAACCACTGTTGCGGCAACGGGTCTTTGACGAAAATCCGCAGCATCTTTTCGTAAAATGCCTCTTTGCCTTTGAATTTTGCCGGGGTTACTATGGCCAAGGTCGCCCCTCCTTTTTTTTATTTTACTATGGTATGACGATTCGTATCGGTATTAAGTAAATATTCGCCCGACATATCTAATATAATTTATGGTGTGCTGATGATGGAAATTTATTCTTTTGTCTTTTGATTTTTGGGGCGATGTATTTTCCCGCTCTTTTTTTGCCCGGCAAATATTATTTTTAAGAATATTAATTTTAACTGGATTGGCATCAACGTATTACAAGGGCAAAGACAGGAGCGATATGATAGTATGCACGCTTTTAAACCCAGTAATAGACGCTTTCTATCGTGTGGACGGTTTTGAGCTGGGTACAACCCGTTTAGACGTCGCGTCGCGTACCGTGCCCGCCGGCAAGGGGCTGAACGTCGCAAGGGTGGTCAAGACGCTCGGCGAGGAGGTGGCGGTCGCCGGGCTTGTTCCAAAGAACGATATGCGCCGCTTTGAGGCTTTCTTGTCCGACCACGGGATAAAGGCTCTTCTCTACGAGGCTCCGGGCATTACACGCGTAAACGTCACGCTGCAAGACGCCAAGACGCGGTGCGTCACCCACATAAACAGCGCGTCGTCCGTGTTGCCCGTCAGTCTGCAGGAGGATTTCCTGCGCTTTTTGGCCGGGCAGGCGGAGGCCGGCGCCAATTGGTGCTTCAGCGGGAGCCTGCCCAGCGGCTTCGACGACGATGTCTATGCGCGCCTGATACGCGACTTCAGAGATATGGGCGTGAGCTGCCTTTTAGACACCCGCGGCATGGCGCTTAAAACCGGCGCGCGGGCCGCCCCTCATATCATCACGCCGAACCTGACGGAGCTGCAAGAGTTTTTTCAGGATGAAATTAAGGGCGTACACCACATAGCGTTATGCGGCAAGCGCTTTATAGACATGGATGTTGAGTACGTTTTCATCACTCTTGGACAGGACGGCGTGATAGCTATTCACGAGGAGCAGTGCCTCCTCTGCTCTCCGCCGGATATAAAAACGGTCGACACGGTAGGATGCGGCGACGCCTTCGCCGCCGGTGTGATGGTGGCGCAAAAACGCAATTTCGCTTTCGCGGAGATGTGCAGGATGGCGGTCGCGTGCGGGGCGTCGAAAAGCCTGCACGAGGGGCCGGGGGTCGTCACGCCGGATGAGGTTTGGCGGTTGATGGAGGGCGTTAAGATTACGTATATATAAACGGCTCTTCAGGAATTATGGCGGTATAGACAAGGGTGTCACTCCGCTTCCTGCCATAAACCCGAAAGCGCAAAAAAATAAAGGGACATTGCGGCAATGAAAACAAACCGAATTTTGGTGACAGGCGGCGCCGGCTTCTTAGGCTCGCATTTGTGCGAGAAGCTGGTTGGACAGGGGCACGACGTTATATGCCTGGATAACTACTTTACCGGGCGCAAGAAGAACGTGGAACGCCTGTTCGATTGCCACAATTTCGAGCTGCTGCGCCACGACGTAACCTTTCCAGTCTACGTGGAGGTCGACCAAATCTACAACTTAGCGTGCCCCGCCTCCCCCGTCCATTATCAGTACAACGCCGTGAAGACGATCAAGACCTCCGTGATGGGCGCGATTAACGTATTGGGTTTAGCGAAGCGCGTAAGGGCGCGTGTGTTGCAGGCGTCTACGTCGGAGGTCTACGGCGACCCCCGCGAGCACCCGCAAAAGGAGAGCTATTGGGGCAATGTCAACCCAATAGGCGTGCGGTCATGCTATGACGAGGGGAAGAGGGTGGCGGAAACGCTGTTTTTCGATTACCACCGTATGAATAAGGTTGACATAAGGGTAATGCGCATCTTTAACACCTACGGCCCAAGAATGCACCCGAACGACGGGCGCGTGGTGTCGAATTTCATAGTCCAGGCAATCAAAGGGGAAGACATCACCATATACGGCGACGGTTCCCAGACGCGGTCGTTCTGCTATGTGGATGATTTGATTGACGGGATGATGCGGCTGATGAACGCGGAGGATATAACAGGCCCTGTCAATATAGGCAATCCCGGCGAGTTCACAATCAGGCAATTAGCCGAAGAGGTAATCGGCTTGACTGGAAGCAAGTCAAAAATAATCAGCCAACCGTTACCGTCCGATGACCCGAAACAGAGGCAGCCGGACATCACGCTGGCTAAGGAAAAACTGGGATGGAAGCCGAAAGTTCCGCTTAAAGATGGGTTGGTCAAAACCATTGAGTATTTTCGCGGGAATTTGGAGTTGTGAGCAGCCGAAAAAATAGTCTGGCTCTTCAGGAATTATGGTGGGAAGCGTTTTTTAGGTATCGCCAAGTGTTCCCAAAGCGCCTGAAATAGCCCTCAAAAGCCGCATATAGCAATATAACGCCATCCATACCTGCCATTGAACCGCGTTTTCGCTATACCCTAAGAAGTCGGAAAGGTTTAGAGTCTGTTTAATCTGTTTGAAGAACAGTTCAATACGGGGAAAATGTCCGAGCCTGCCTGTCTATCCCTAACTTGGTGGCCAACGATGTTCCTAAATACGCGGGAATATTTGACATCACCTGGCGCAATAACGTATATTTATACTTGGCTGGCTTCATACTGCATCCTTTGTTTAACAGTTTTAACAAGGCTATTTAAACAAAAAATATGTAATGGAGCCGGCTTT
>JAITCM010000030.1 GCA_031283085.1 Chitinispirillales bacterium
GAATTATAGACCCCCCCCCCCCCCCCGCACGCTTCCTTATATCTCCGAATGAATAATATGCGGCGTAACGAATATCACCAAATCTCTTTTGTTGGAACTCTTATCGGAATTTTTAAATAAGTGCCCCAAAATCGGTATGTCTTTCAAGAACGGTATACCGGTACTGCTGTTTCTCTTTTCGTTTGACGTGAGACCGGCTATGACCACGGTCTCCCCGTTGTTGACAAAGACGTTCGTTTGGGCGCTTTGCTGATTTATTGTGAGCTCGCCCGGAGCGCCGCCCGGTTCGAAAGACTCCTTGCTCGTGTTAAGCGTCAACCTTATCTTCCCCTCGCCGGAGACGTAGGGGGTAACCGTCATCTTGGTACCGGCGCTGACCATTTGCGTAACCGCGTTGCCGTTAATGTCCGTACCCTGAACGGATTTCTGTTGGCCCATGAATATGTTGGCCTCTTTGTTGTTTAACGTGGTAATCTGCGGTTGGGCTACCAACTCGGCCTTGGTGTCTCGGAAGAGGTACTCTAAGGCCACACCGAACTTGTCGGGCGCCAGCAAACCGTATGACACCGCATGGCCGCCCAAACCTTCTCCCCGCCCTTCAAGCGGATTACCGAACTGGCTGACGGTAAAGTTATTTTTCGCGTCTATGAAACCCCAATTCACGCCCATATTCTGTACGGCCTCGGTGCTTGCCTCGATTATTTTGCAGGAAATCGAGACTTGCGGGGTTTGGACATCTATCTGCGAGACGAGATTTTTCAGCTGTTTCAGGTTGTCGTCGGTATCTACGATAACTATCGCATTGGTGTTCTGTATGGTCGTCAACTTGCCCCTTTGCGAAAGGAACGGGGTTATGGCCGCCCCTGTCTCGGCCGCGGTAGTGTAGCGCATGGGCACCACCTCCCGTACTAGCGGTCCGGCCATATCCAACCCCATGGCCATCCCACCGCCTTCCCCGCCTCTGCCCATACCGGCGCTGTAAGTCGCGGACTGCTCACGGGTCATGACGTATATGAACGACGGCTCCTCCACAAACGCGAGGCCGTGTACCATACAGACAATGGCGAGTATATCGCGCCATGACTTGTTGGTCACGGAGAGCGTGACCGTCGCCTTGACCGCGTCGCTGCTTATGATGTCCCTGCCGCTGTAGGCGCTCAACTGGCGCAGTACGCTGCGCAACTCCGCCGCGTGGACGTCGAAGTAGTCGACTATCCTGTCGCCGTTTACGTTGTAGCGCTCCGCCGGTGCCGCCGGGCGACCTATGGGCGGCTGTTGCGGTTGCGCCAAAGGATGCTGCGCCGGCTGATACTGCTGCGCTTGAGGCTGCTGCATTTGGAGCGGCTGCGCTTGCGGCGGCTGCTGCTGAGAAAAAACTCTGCCAACCGATACGGCCATGACAGCGGCCAATACCAAACGTGAAGCACGAATCTTTGTCATACAATCCCCTTTTATCTGAACAAACTCAAACGTCAAAATTACCCATCCGCCCCATCCAATATGGAGAACAGGAATTTAACCGGCATTCGCGCCGCTACTTGTCGGTGTTGGACAAACCGAGCGTGTAGGAGTGCGACACCTCAAAATCCCTTATCAAAAAAACCACCTTATCCCTGTGTACGCGCAACACCTTGCCTTGAGCGACGGGGTCGTTCACACGCAACGCGAAAGCCCTGTTTCCGTTTTTGAAATCCTCCACAAGCGCAATCCGCTCACGCGCATCCTCCAGCACACCGACGAGTTTCAGGTTTTCCACGCTCGGCAACGCCGTAGTGGCGGTATCCCGTACAAGCGGAATGAAGGGGTCGCGGCCGAAAACCTTGTACCGCACCAACTCCCCCTCCGGAGTTTTCTTAGTGACTTCGCCGCTTTGCGAGGTGTTGTGAACCTGCGGAAGCGCCGCCGGCGTTTCGGTTTTGGACGCTACATTCGGCGCCACGGGCGCCTGCTTTTGCGGCGCCGCGGCGGCTACCCCTTTAGCCGGAGCTGGGGGGCTGCCGCCCGCCACCGGCGGAGGCGGAGGCGCGGAAACAACGCCTTTTTCGGACGACCAAACCATTTCGGGTAACGCATCTCTGGTCAGCAGTATCCTCACCTGATTGTCGCTGTTTTTAACATCTATGGGACCGTTGACCAAAACGCGCATCTTTATTGTTACGGTGAGGCCGCTCGCGACATTTTTCAGCGTGATGTCCTTTATGGGAAGCTCCGGCGGCGGGTTGAACGTAACGACGGCGCCTAACGCGGAACCGACGCTGGCTATATTCACCGTAAACTCCCTGTACTTGGCGGTAGCCTTCTCAAAGTCGGTCGACTTGCCGCCCAAAGGAGGTATGGGGCCGGAACTGTTTATTATCAGTATCATCCCGCGCGCGCCCGACCTGATTTCAAGGTTCTTAATGACCGGTCTGTCCTGCGCGGCGGGCGCGGCGGCAACCCCGGCTTTAGCGGGCGCCGCCTTCGCGTCGGGGGCGGACGGCGCGGCGGCGCTCTTGCCGGCATCCTGCGCGTACGCCGTGCAAACCGCGCAGAAAACCGCGGTCAACAGATAAACGAATCGTTCCTTTTTTTCTGTACGCATCATTTTCTCGATGAAAACGTTGTCAACTCAAAAACGGCAAGCACGGTGGGCTGCTTTTCCTCATACAACCCCGCGCCCTTACCGCCGCCGCCATACCCCGGATTCGCGCTTATCGCCACGTTGTCCAAATTGACAATAAGCTGAAAATTGGCAAAATAACTGAACAGCGCGCCCAAATTGTGGTAGTCGCCCAACATGGACACGTTATACCTGTTTTCTATGTAATACTCCTTTTCGACATCCGGCATGGGCGTAAAGCGCGTTGTAATCACGCCGCTGCGCCTGTTCACCGCGGTAATCTCGCGAATCAAACGCGGCACCTCTTTCTGGTCGGGAAAGATATTTTTAAGCGAGTCGAGCTTGGCCGCCATAATAATGGCCTCCTGACGCAGCCTCTCAAGCTGCGGCTTGAGCGCGTTTATCTTGAGCAACTCGGCCTCAATCTTTTCCTTCCTCTCGGTGAGCGCGTTGATTTCCTCCATTTTCGGGCTGTAGAACGAGTCGAACCAAAGATAGCTCAACAAAAGTATGGTCCCGACGCCGATTAGGACATTCCTGACGTTCGGGTCCTTTATATCTAATTTGAGCTTGCCCTTTTTGGGCTTCTCTTTTTTAGACGCTTCGTTTGCCATTATCTTTTACCCCCATCGCCAGCCCTGCCGCGCCGTTTTCCGGCGGCCGGCGCAGCCGCCGCGCCGGCGTCCTTAACCTGCTCGTCGCCCTCAAGGGCCGGCCTCAGGCCGACATCGGCATTTATGTCGCAAGTCAGGTTAAACCTGTATACCTTACGGTCAGGCCCCTGTACCTGCTCGATACCGGTTAGGGTAACGCTCTTTATGTACTCCGCCTCCTCAAGTTTGCTCATATATTGAGCCACCTCGGGAAACGAATACGTCCTCGCCTCCAACTGCACCTTCTCAGGCGGCCCGCGTTCGTCCCTCATGGATATAAGCCATGCGTATGTGGGTAAATTGCCGCTGAATATTTCCAAAAACCTCACCCACTTTTCCCGGTCTACGCTTATGCGCTCCAGCGCCCTTATCTTCTGGTCGGTAATCTGTTTCTCCTGGCGGAGCTTGTTTATCTCATCCTGAATATGCTTGTTCGCGGCAATCTCTTTCTCAATCGCCGCAATCTCTTCCGTAAGGCGCGCCTGTTTTTCGTTAAGGTATATCGTGTAAAAACCGGCGCCGGCGGCAAGCACAACCAGGGCGACAACCGGATACACTATGGAGCGGGGCAGGTTGAAACTCCGCTTTCGCACCCTGTACTCGACCGGCAACAGGTTTATCTCTATTTTTTCTATCATCTCACTCACCCGTCTTTCTGAGCGCAAGCCCCACCGCCACGGTGAGGAGCGCGCCTATGCTTTCCACATTGGTATTTCCAAAGAGGTTCTTGTTATACTGAACGTGGGCAAGCGGGTTTGATATCTGCACCTTTGTCTGATGGCGCGACTCCAAAAACTGCGACAAAGTGGGTATGTACGCCCCGCCGCCGGAAAGCACTATCTTGTCTATGGAATCCGTATTCTCGGAGCCCTTATAGTAGGAAAAAGCAAGGTCGATGCCGGACGAAAGTTCTTCGGCGGCTAAACTGACGCTCTGTTTGAGCTGGTTCATATCTACAGTACCGGACGCCTTACCCCGCACCGCCTGCGCCGCCTCTTCGCTCGATATCCCCATATTACGCTGGATGATACGGTTAAAAAGCTCGCCCGACGTGGAAATATCGCGGGAAGAATGGTAAATGCCGTCCTTTATGAAAGTAATGCTCGTTGTGCTGTGACCGATATTGAGCAAGGCTATCGTGCCCATATCCGGCAGCCCCGCGCACTCAAGCGCGTAGCTGTTGGTGATGGCGAAAGCGTCCACGTCTACTATGACCGGAACAAGCGCCGCGTCGTAAATCAAATCAAGATAGCTCTGCAAAACCTGATTCTTTGCCGCCACGAGAAGCACCTCGGTCTCGCGCGTACCCGGAAAGCGGCGCAGTATCTTGTAATCAAGCGTGATATCATCCACATCAAACGGGCTGCGCTGGCTGGCCTCCCACAGTATCAACTCTTCGGCGTTGTCGTCATCCTCAATTTTGAAAGTAATCTTGTCGGAGATTATCCCGTGCCCGCCCAGCGAGAACACTATCTCCCGTATCGTCGGGTCGCACTGATTCACAAGATGGGTGATGGCGTCTATCAACGCGTCCCTCTTCTTTATCTCGCCACCCTCAATGGTCCCCTTGGGCAAATCCTTGATGCCGGTGGCCTCAAGAAAATAGTTATCCTTTTGGTGGCGCAGTTTGACAATCTTCAAAGTATGATTGCCGATATCCAAGCCGACCGTGGTTCCCCGCCCGCCCATTTTTTTGAAAAGACTCATCTAACGCCTCGTCTACCTTATGTCTTCGTTTACCCACGCCGAATCGTTTTCCCCGGAAACCGTAAGCCGATACGCACGCTCCTGAACCTGCGTTACGGAACCGCTTGACCCGGTTGACACAATCCTAAAGAGCAACGTATCGCCCCGATTTTCCCGCTTTAGCAAAACGCTGAAATTCGCCCCGTCTTCGTCCGGCTCACCCTTAAACTCTTCGCTTCCCCCCGGGGCGCCGCTAACTCCGGCAAAAGCCGCCCGCAGCCAGTTTAAATCCTGCGAACCGTCCGGGTTAAGCCTGATAAAGGCCTCCTGCAACCCGCTGTCGCACTTCGACAGCGCCTTGCGGTAATCGTCCGCCTTACGCTCCTTGAACGCGCTCATAAGCGCGAATATCGCCCCGCCGAGCACCAAAAGCGACACCGCGCACAACACCAGCCGCAGCGCAACCCCGCCGGAAACACCGCGCCCACCGGCGGTTTCATATCTATATTTTGTATCGGCCATATACAATACGCTGTTTTTATAATATAATACAATATAATATACGCAAGGATGTTTTGCACATCTTTATTTATTTTTAACCCTTTTCCGGACCGCCCCCGCCCGTTAAATACGGCGCGTATATATATTATCGTACATTAAACGCGCAACATTAAGCCCTTTATAAAATCTTGGAAAACCACGCGCCCGCTACCGCTTTTGCAGCGACGCCCTGTGTTTGTCGAATATGTACTTAACTATCTTTTCCCTCTGCTGCGGTTCTATGGAGATGAACTGCACGAGGTGCCTGTAGTGCGTGGCCATCCTGCCCTCCACCGCGATAACCTTGAGTATCTTCGACCTTACGTCGTTGATTGCGCAACCGGGTATATATACGGAAAGCATTATCACGTCGCCCACCCTGAGCGGCTCTTTGACGATGAGGCAAACGCCACCGCCGCTGATATCCGCGGTATGCGCGCTGAGAAGCTCGTTCGACGGTCTCTCGTCGAAGCCGCCGACCCTCTCAATAACGCGGTACTTGACCGCCAGGTCGATGTCTAACCGCATATACTGCCTGTGCTGATTGCGCGACAGGCTGATACTGTGGAAAAAAATCATCTCCCCGGACTGCGAAATCTCCTTAACCCTGACCGTAACGCTGTAGGCCGCGTCGCCCTGCCGCAAAAACGCCAAAGTCTTCTCCATGCCGCCGAGACTCACAAGCCCCATGAAATCCTCCTGGAGCCGCACCGTAAACCAAAACTCCCCCACGTGCGTCACATTGGCGCTGAAAGATTCGTTCCTCTGCCCGGGTACAAAAACCGATATCTTTTGCCCCACGCTCAAATTGCGCGTGGAGACAACCGGCTGCTCCGGCGCAAGAATGGCGTAACCCATCTTCTTGCGCAAGCGCAGCAAAAGGTCATCCTGCTCCTCAACACCGCCCCCCCGCCCGGAAGACGCCCGCAAACGCGGCGTGTGCTCGACATACGCGTCCACGCAACGCTCGTAAAGCTGCAACGACTCAAATATCAAGTGCCCTTTGGTAGGGGGGTCGGGCGCAAACGCGACAATACCAAGCAAAGCATTCATCTCATCACGGGTAAGCCTTGTACGCTCGCAGCCCTCGCCGAAGAGCTCGGCGGAGAGCTTCTCCTGAATCTTTTCGTGACTGTGGCGCGAACCGATATAGAAAAAAACCGAAAGCCCGATAACCACCCCGAAAAAGACGGCTATCCCTATTACGGCGCCCGGCCCGGCGCCCCCTCTCCCCGCAAACGATTTGCTGAACGTCTCAACAAAGCCTTGAGGAAACGCCGCGGCGGCGAGGAGCAGGCAAAGGGAGAGCGCGCGACGGCCCACATTAACCGCGTCCGCCGTCTTCGCCGCCTTTAACGCATCAATCGTATCGGCCATAGCCCTGTCACCCCTCCGAAACATGACGTTCATCATATTATACTATATTATAATTTATGCGTAGACGATTGTCCACATATTTTTTTGTTAGCGTAAAAAATAAAAAAGTACCCCCGCGCGCCCAATAAATCTTTTTTCCTTGACACCCCCCGCACAAGCATATTATATTTATAATAACGGAGGGTATCGCGCCGCCGCCTCACGCTGTTTTGGCGGGCTGTAAAATCAAAAACCGGGAGGGGCTTGTGGGCAGAAAAGATTCCGATAAGGGTGTTAAGGGTAAGAGGGGCGCACTCGTGAGAAGCTGCGAGGCCGCCAAGATTCTGGGTGTTTCCCGCGAATACGTAAGGCAGATGGTCTTAAACAAGATACTGCCGCCGCGCTACCTGTTCAACGCAAACTCGTGGCGAAAAATCTATATATTCGACCGAAAACTGGTTGACCGCTTCAACGACCCGCGGCAGCGCCACACCATAAAATGGAAAGAGCCGGAAAAGTGCAATTGGATGACCGCTGTCGAGCTCTCCAAGGCGCTTAAGTGCAACGCCGACTGGATATATAACGCCACAAAAAAAGGCTTCCTGTCGCCCGAAATCGTCATATCGAGCAGCAAACAGCTGTTCCGCCTCTACGACAAAAAGAAGGTAGAGGAAGCAATGGCCAAAAACATGGACCGCCGTAGCGGAAGAAAGGGGCACTCCGCCAAAACGCTGCAATTAATGGAAAAAATCAAGTCGTTGCATACCAAGGGTCTAAACGACAGCCATATCGCCATAAAAACCAAGTCCACGCAACCTTTCATTTCCAAGCTCCGCAAAGAATTAGGCCTGATGTCCAACGCTCGGATTGCCTCGGCAAAAAGGCGGGAGGAGCGAAATAAAAGACGTTAGTTAACGCGATATTTGACGTTGGGGCCGTAACAAAAGCAATATGGATTGGCTTCGCCGCTTCGCTCCCCGCGAATTGTTTATCTCGGCGAAGCCGGCCGGCTTGCTTGTCTCACCGCAGGGTAATCCGGAAAACTCGGCGCTTTGTACCTTTTGTCACTGCCACGGTTACCGCAAAACATAACAAAAAACTCACACAGCGCTCTCAACATAAGGAATCTTCTTCAACAAATCCCCCAGTAACCTGTTATTAAGATTTTTAAGCCACTCCAGCATCTCGTCGGTAGACTCAATGACGTCTATAAGAGATATGCTCGCCGCCGCCTCGGCGAAACTTATGTTGGCTATAATCTCTTTTATGAGCGGCACGTTCCTCGGAATCACGCTGAATCTGCGCAGGCCCAACCCCACCAAAAGCACCGTATGCAACGGGTGCCCCGCCATCTCGCCGCAGATAGACAGCTGCTTTCCGTTGTCGTTTGCGGTCTTTATGGCGGTTCTGAGTATCTTCAGGAATGCCGGTTCCACCGGATTGTACAGGTAGTTGACCTTCGAGTTGTTGCGGTCGGCGGCGCTGAGGTACTGTATCAGGTCGTTTGTGCCTATTGAGGCGAAGTCTATCTCCCTCATGAACATACCCATTTCGAGGATGGCCAGCGGCACCTCAAAGAGCACGCCGCACCTGGGCATCTCCACCCCAAGCCTTGACGCCACCTCGCGAATGAACGCCTTCGCCTCTATCCACTCCTGAAGGGTGGTGACCATCGGAGCCATAATAGAGTAGTCGTGGCCGCGGCCCGCTTTGAGAATCGCCGATACTTGTGTCTCAAATATCTCTTTGCGTTCGAGGAATATCCTTATCGCCCGCCAGCCCATGAACGGGTTGAACTCCTGGGGCATATCAAAGAACTGCGGGATTTTGTCGCCGCCTATGTCCATGAGCCTTATCGTACAGTGCTTACCGCGCCCCCCTTTCAGGATAGCCTCGTAGTACGCCAAGTGCGCCTCTTCCGGCGGCATATCCTTGCGATTTGACAGCAGATACTCGGTGCGTACAAGGCCTATCCCGTCCGCCCCGTTCGCCACCGCGTCGTCAACGTCTTCCGGTAGCGATATGTTGGCCAGCACCTCTATGCGTATACCGTCCCTCGTATAGACGGGGCGGTCCCATTTATCCCGCAGCTCCCTGTATATGGCTTCGCCGTGCGTCTTCTTCGCGTACTTCTCCACAATCTGCTTTTCGGGGTGGGTAAAGACTATGCCCTTGTCGGAGTCGACAAGTATCTCGTCGCCCGGCTTGATGTTGTCGGTAATGTTGCGCACACCGGAAATGACCGGGATGTTGTACGAGCGGGCGAGTATGGCCGCGTGCGAGGTCTTACCGCCGCTCGTCGTTATGACGGCGCTGATTTTAGAGCGGTCGTAGGCTAAAATGTCCGTGGGGGTGAAAGTGCGCAAAACGACAAGCACGACCGGCTCGGCAAAGGTCTTGGCGCGTCCGGCTTCGTTGCTCAAATAGGAGACCAGCTTTTCACACACTTCAACCACATCGCCGGCGCGCTCCTTGAAATAGGCGGTCTCCGCGGCCTCGAACCCCTTTATGAACTCGCCGGATACCATTCGTATCGACGTTTCCAAATTGAAGAGCTTAACGGACATCGTCTCCACTACCTGGCTTACGAAAGCCGGGTCGTCAAGTATGTATTCGTAGGTATTCAGGATAGAGGAGTCCACGGCGCTGTCGCTGTCCAAGTCCTGCCTGAGCTTTTGGTAATCCCTGTGCGCCTTATCGCGTATATCGTGGAAGCGGATGATTTCGGCACCGACCTCCTCACGTGAAATGGACGCGACCGTAGCGGGGCTCTGTTGCTGCTGGGCGGCGCGCCCCACTATGTAGGCCTTGCCGACGCCCCACCCCAGGACGACGGGCTCGCCTCTTAGCTCTTTGGGGACCTTTTTGTCCGCGGCGCTGTTTTCGGCCTGACTCTTTTTCATTTAACTACCCGCTTGGGGTAAGAGTTTTTTAAACTAAATTATCTTCCATATACCCGCCGCAAAATCCCGCACAAGCCTGTCCGTTGAGAACCACCCCATCTTAGATATATTCTTCAAGCATCTGCCGCCCCAAGCCTCCTTGTCTTTGAACAGGGCGTCCACGGCCTCCTGCTTATTAATATAATCTGCAAAATCCAATAATGCAAAATTTCTGTCGGAATCTTTTAGGGTGGATATCAGCGGATAAACGGCGTGGCCGCCCGATATTGTCCGCAGGTGCGAGTCGAGCATTGTGAATATCTCTCGCAAACTCTCGCTTTCGGCCAACAGCTTTCCGGGATTGTACGAACCGTTCATCGCCAAAAGCTCTTCCGCGCTCTTCCCGAAAACGAAGACATTTTCCTCGCCGAGACGCTTAATCAACTCCAAGTTTGAGCCGCCGCGACTCGCTATCGTCTGCGCCCCGTTGAACGCGAACTTCATGTTGAACGTGCCGGCCGGCTCAAAGGCGGCCGTGGATATTTGCTCGGAGAGATCGGCGGCAACGACCAACTCCTCCGCCCAGCCCACGCTGAAGTTCGGTATGAAGACCACGCGCATCTGCTCGCGAACGGCGGAGTCATCGTTGACTATGCCGGCGGCGATGTTGATAAGGTGGATGATTTGCTTGGCCAAAAAGTCGGAGGGGGAGGCCTTGCCGGCGAAGATGTGGGCGCGGCGGCAGGCGAGGTTCTCGCCCCTCTTTATTTTCAGGTAGCAGTGAAGTATATACAGTATATGAAGCACTTGGCGTTTGGAGGTGTGTACAGGCCGGCAGTTCACATCAAAGAGCATGGCGGGGTCTACCGCCACCCCGACCTTCTCCCTAAGCACCGCGCACAACTCCGACTTCGCCCTGTTCTTCACGTTCCCGAAGCCCTTGAGTATTTCGGGGCTTTCGGCGTAGAACTCAAGTTTTGAGAGCTCCTCCGGGCGCCGCACCCATCCGTCGCCTATCGGCCGCGAAATCAGGGCGGAGAGCGGCCTGTTGGCGCAGTATAGCCAGCGGCGGTGCGAAACCCCGTTCGTCTTGCAGTAGAACTTATCCGGATATTGGCTGTAGTAGTTCGGGAAGAGGTGCTTTTTGAGTATCTCCGTGTGCGCGGCGGAGACGCCGCTCACCGAGTTGGAGCCGAGCACCGCCATATCGGCAAAACGTATCCGCTTGACCTCGCCCTCCTCTATGAGCGAAAGGTTGCGCAACAGCTCCAAATCGTGGTTCCCCCGCGCACGGATAAGGTCTAAATGCTCTAAGTTTATGTCGAATATCACCTGCATTATACGTGGCAGAAGCTGCGTTATCTTGAAAACCGGCCAAGTCTCAATATGTTCGCGCTGCACGGCGCTACTGGAGTACGAGAAGATACTCTGCGTCATCTTCCAAGCCTCTTTCCACTCCATACCCTCCTGGTCGACAAGCAGGCGCATCATCTCCGGAATGGCGAGCGCGCAACGGCTGCCGTTGAGGTGAATGGCCGTTTTTGCGCCCAAATCCGCGATGTTGTTGCCGTTCTGCTTGTGGCGGCGAATGATATCCTGAATGACCGCGCTCACTAAAAAATATTGCTGGCGTATCCTAAGGTCGTGGGCGCGGCGGACGTCCTCGTCGGGAAAGAGCACCTTGGTTATGCGTCCGGACTGCGACTTCTCCTCACAGGCCCTGACGTAGTCGTTGTGGTTCTGATAGTCCGGCAAGAACTCCTCATTTGCCCGTGCCGACCACAGACGCAGCGTGTTGACAACCTCGTTGCGGTATCCGACAATGGGGATGTCGTAGGGAACGGCGTAGACCTCTTCGGCGTTTTTCCACACGTGCGGGCCGAGCGGCTTACCCGTATCGACGGGCGAACTCTCGCCGGAAAACTTCAC
Organism: Chitinispirillales bacterium; assembly: GCA_031283085.1. Classification (GTDB taxonomy): domain Bacteria; phylum Fibrobacterota; class Chitinivibrionia; order Chitinivibrionales; family Chitinispirillaceae; genus GUT77. The sequence continues at coordinate 11,646 of JAITCM010000030.1, forward strand.
GACGCTCTCGTACTCCGGTCGAACAATCTCCCACGGGTGTCCTTTGTGCAGCCAATCGTTTGGGAACTCGACCTGCACGCCGTTTCTTATCTCCTGACGGAACTGCCCGTAGTCGTAGCGCAACCCGTAAGCCATTGACGGCAATCCCAGGGTCGCCATGGACTCCAGGATACAAGCCGCCGTGCGAGCCTTGCCGCTGTTGCCCAAATCAAACTCGTCGTCCCTCTCGAAAAGCTCCTTTACGGAGATGCCCAGGGAACCGACCGCCTCCGTAAAAACCTCCTCTATGCCGAGATTGACCATATTGTTGTAGAGGCTCTTGCCCAGCGTGTACTCCATGGAGAGGATGTAAACCCTGCGCTTGCCGATATACCCGCGTTGCGTGTTGATCCAGTGGTCTACAAACTCGCTGCGCACCGCGTAAGCCAACGCCATGAACTTGTCGTACACGGTGGCGGTCATCTCGTCCTTCACAAGAAAGTTGCGAAGGTAGCGGACGTACGTATTTTGCAGGTATTTGTAATCCATCATAATGGGCCGGGATACCTTTCTCAATATAATTATATTGAAAAATAATACATTGCGGTAACAATGTGGAAAATTTAATTATTATTTTGGGGGAGGGGGGGATAAGGGCCTGCCCTTTGAGGCAGGCCCTTATAAACCGCTATTCTACCGTAATCGTGACCACCGAGTGCGCCGGCATCGACAGCTTTATTCCCGGCTTTACATCAATGGACTCCTCCGACGGCCCCTTCTTGGCGTTTTCAACGCTTAGCTGGAGCTTCTTGCCCTTACCCTGGAAACCCGGTATGTTGACCGTAATATCCGCCACGCTCTTGGGGTGCTTATTGACTATCATGAGCGACCTCTTCTTACCGTCAAGCGTGTAGTAACTCGAAACGCGGTCGTTACCGGTGGTTGACTCTAAGAGCGACCCGCGGCCCAAACTGTGGCTCGCCATCTTGAACGCCCAATACGACGGACGCGGCACATTGTCGCCGTCCGGCGCGCCGATACGCGAAAGGTAGCCGTAGTCGCCGCCCTCAGGGGTGATGCTGTTGTGGATGTCCCAATAAGACGCCTGCTCGATATTGTGGTGCGTCAGCATACCCAAATAGTCGGCCACAAACAAAGCGTTGACTATACCCAATGTCTGGGGACCCGGTTTAAAATCTACCGAGTTCCACTCAGTAAGCCAAACCTCGTACTTTTTGCCCGCCACGCCGTATTGCTCAAGCTGCTTGCGCACACCCGGCAATATCTCGTTTAGGGTCTGCGGCGCGGCCAAAAGCCCCGCGTCGTTCTCCTGGCCGGTGCCCTGCGGGTAGTGGTGGACGTTTACGCCGTCAACCACGTCCTTAAGAGACTCAAAGCTCTTCTTGTTCCATTCGCCCTCAAGCATCCAAACCGCGGTAACGACGATGCCCGCATCCACCGCTTTCATCTGCTTGGCAAACTCCCTCGCGCGCTTGCCGTACTCCTCCGGTGTGCAGTGGTTGGCGTGCCAATCGCCGTAGAGTTCGTTGCCTATCTCCCAATACTTCACGTTGGCCTTCTTAACCTTGTTGACATGGTTAACCCACTTGGCCGCCTCCTCCGGCGTACCGGTACCGAAGTTGACCGTTATCATCGGCGTCGAGTTCGTCTTCTTGCAGAACTCCACGAACTCGTCTATGTCGACCATCCAATCCTTCTTCTTGAGCACTTCCTCCCAATGGTCCTCATCGGCGCGCAAACCGCCCGGATAGCGCAGTACATGATGATTGACATCCTTAACAAACTTCTCGGTGGCGGGTAGCAGCAAGTCGCCGTCCCAAAGCGCGGCGTTGATGCCGAAGAGTCCTTCGTTTATCTTCTTCGTGACCTCCTTGTCGCTACCCGTAACAGTTACGGCAACTTTGGCCGGATCCTCTTTCACCTTGGCCGCCCTGTCGTTCGTCAGCCTCACGTTGTCTACCTTAAAGGTGCCCCGCGAGCCTTCGCCGGCCGGTTTAAAGTCGAGCACTATGACGCCGTCAAGGTCAAATTTGCCGTTCTGTACCGCGTCTTCCGGCTGGTAGTAGGGGAACTTGGAGAAGTTCTTGAACGGAACGATAACCTCCGTCCACCCCTTGTTACCGCCCGCGGGCGCAATAAATATCTCATTGCCCTTATCCTGAACTTGGACGGTTATAGGCTGATATGGCTTATCGGTGTAGAAATCAAACTTCAAGCCCCAATGCTTCGTCCAATCGCGCTGGTCGGCCGGGCGGTTCTGATCCCTATAGTTGAAGAGCACATCGACCCAGTCGCCCAACCTGTAGGTAACCTCCAACGCCGACTTGCCGCCGTTTGGCGCTCCCGACTCCGAGTATTTGAACGCGACCTCGGACTTGGGGCCGTTTGAGGAATCCCATTTCTGATCGCCCTCCGTCTCAAAATCATGCAACTTGACTTCCGGAGCGTTGGACTTGAACGCGTTCCAATAATCATCCGGGTTTACGTAGCCCGGAATCTCCTCAATGAAAGAAATATCTTTCACGTAAAAAGAGACCGGCTCGTCGGCGGGGACCTTGTTCTCGCCTTTGCCTACGGAGAAACGCACCTCCTGTATCTTCGTCCAATCCACTTTGCCGGAGACCTCGGCGTTCTTGCTGTCGTCCCAATATAAGCCCTCCGGCCTGAAGGAGCGGATAGGCACCATATAGTACTTCCACGCGGGCTCTATCTTGCCGAAGTCGCCGAGCAACAGTTTCGTCTGCACCTTGACCTCCACACCGGCGCTGCTCTTGCCCTGATTGTCCAGGAGGCCGATACCTATATTGCTCACGCCCTCCCCGCCGCGCCCCCAAAAGGCGATACCGGCCGCTTTCGCCGTCCTGGCGTTTGACAGGTTGGCAAACTTGCCTTCGCCCAAAGAAACCGAAATGCCGGAGTATTCGTTGCCGTCCATATAGTTCGCGAAAACCGGCGCGCCGGACTTCGTCTTCTGCGCCTTGTAAGCGGTCTTGCCTCCGTAAACGTAGGCAAAACCCACCGGGTCGGCGCCCGCCAAAACCCTGTCGGTCTCCTTGACGGCGGGCTTGCTCGCCACAGGAATGTCGTCAAGCACCTCTTCCCTCTCATCCCAGTATTTGACATCTTCGACCACCTTGGCCTCAAAGACATTGCTGACGATAAAGATATCGTCTACCCAAATGCGGAAAGACGGGTTCTCGTTCTTTTTTATCTCTATGCGAAACTCGCAGACCTTGTCCCATTGGAAGGGTTCAGGCACCTCTACGCGCTTCTTGGCGTCCCAAAAGACGCCGCGTTTACCGAAGTCGACGAGGGGGATGCTGATAAGCGTCCAATCGTTCTTTATACCGCCGTAATTATTGATGGGAAGGCGCACGACGGTCTTCTTGCCGTCGCCGTTCTCGTCGTCGACGAGCGCCGCCCAGGCAATCTCGGAGCCGTTGTTACCCTTGACCCAAAACTGCAACGCGCCCGCGGCGACGTAGGGGGTGAGGTTGTACATCATATTGTATAAGCAGACGGATCCGCCCGAATAATCGTTGGCGACCAAATCAAACTGCAGCGCCACCTCGCCGTTCTTGCCGGAGTTTTCGGGGATGTACACCCTGGACTCGTCGGGGTAGACGTACTGGTAGCCGCCGGAGACGAAATCTTCGTCAAAGAAGCGAAACACCACCTGAGACTCGCCGGACGACACTTTTTGGGCGGTAACCGCACCCGAATCAACGGCCGCCGCGCCGCCCACCGGCCTGAGCTGTACGCCGCAACCGATAACAAACGCGGCAATCGTGAACAATCCGGCTGTTATAACTCCTGTCCTTCTATTCATTGTACCTCTCCTCTCTTATCTTAAATTAAAATTTTACCGTTAAATAAACTTCCGGCTGCGTAGCCGTATAACTCAAATTTTTAGGTTTGCCGGTATTCGCGTCAACACCCACCGGGCCCTCGCCGGAAAGCATCGACAGCTTTACCGTCAACGCGCCGCCGTCGGCGACCTTGTAACCGAAACCTATGCCGAGGTTGCTAAAGGCGTATTCGGCATCCGGCACACCGGACACTTTCTCTTCGCTCTTAATTGATGTTGTAAGCTGCTGGTAACCGGCCAAAAAGCTGAAGCGTTGCGCGAAATTATAGTTGAGCTCAACGCTGATAAGGTTACTCGCGATATCATGTTTATACGGGGTTACGGTCGGTATATTCTCTCCGTTGCCTCCATCAATATAAATATCTCCTGTCGTAGAGTTGTACATCATGTAGGAGACGCCAATCCTGAGCGACGGGCCGACCGCCGGCACAAATTTGGCGATATCAACGCTCGCGCCGCCGCCCGCCGTCAAATACTCATTAATCGGAATTTTTGTACGTATCGTACCGGTATCACCGGGAATGATTACTCCATCCGGTCCCAAAATATCGTTGGTACTATATCTATACTCATTCGTCCACGCCCCCACCCCTTTCAACATAGCCGCCCTCGCCCCCACCGTCAACGCCTCGTCCAGGAACGAACCGTCCAACTTCAAAACGGGGCCGGTACGGTCGGCGGTGGCAAGCCCGCCGGGAAGAGCCTTCTGAAAAACATTTACCGGAAGCTTCGCTGTCCCGCTCTTATCGGACGGAAATATCACGTTTGTGTACGCGTTCTTCGTGTACGGCCTCGACCCGCCGAAATACTGCGACGGCGTGTACTTGAATACCGACCTGTACATCGCGTCAAACGGATTCATTAAGCCGAGACCGGTCAACCCGTTCTCATTGTTCATAATCGACCGCTGCAAGAACGACGGACTCTGCGCGGCCTCGTTTATGAACGCTGAGTCGTTGAGAATATAATCCGCGGATAAACTCACGGCGTTGGCCTCATCCAAATTGAGCTTAACGGAGAGGCCGGCGTTTATCGCCATACCGTCAACGGAGCGGTCGCCTACGGTTTTTTCCACAACAGAGTTTACCACTCTAACGGTGTCGAATTCATTATGGTATTTGTACGATGAAAACGCCGCCTCCGCGTTAACGCCGATATGCACGAAATCGTCCGGCATGAACGCCCGGTTGTCGAGATTAATGCGGGCGGCAAAAATATTGTTCGACGTCGAATGGAACTTCGCGCTGTCCTCGAACGCACCGCTCATCACTATACCGGTGGGTGTAAAGTCCTCCCCCCTGTAACTGTCGACATGGTCAAATATGCTTATATTGCCCACCCCCAAACCGACGCCTTTTATAAGCTGCGCCGCGAGGTCGACGCCAACCAGATATTTATCGTACTTCGCGTCCCAATACCTGCCGTTCGCGTACGCTGTGTCGTTCGGAAATATTCCCGGCGCGACGGGAGCCGACTCGCCGGTACCCCGCGTCGCCAAACGAGCCCCGAAAACATCGACGCCCAACTCGTGCAAATAGGGATAAACTTCCGCCTTAAACTCAATATTCGCGCCTTGCAAGACACGTTTGTTTTCGCCCAAAAACACCTCTGACATCGCAAGCTCGCGCCCCTGCGCGAATATCTCCGGCTCAAATAGCAACTCAAGGTCGGGAGACCAAAGAGTAAGCGGGGTCAGCTTCTTCCTGTAATCGCCCAAATTGTATGAGAATATCCCCTGCATCACGGAGCCGTCAATACTCAACCAGCGGGTCGTTATAGGGTTCTGCACATCCGAAAAGAAGTTCCTCCAATCCTGGTGAAGCCTGAACATCGCCCGCGCGCTAAGGGCGGTATTGGGCCGCGCCACAATATCGAAATCCACGCTCGTGTACTCCGCGCTCTCATTCTTCTTGCCGAACTCCGCCACGGCGTCGCCGTCGACCGACGAATTCAAAAACTGCGACCGGAATTCCCCGCCGAAGTGAATTCCAGCCTTGGACATCACACGGTCTATCTGCGCCGTAAGCCCGTCAACCCTCTCCTCAAGAGAGCTTTCCGCCGCCAATGCGCACACCGACAGCGCCGCCACAAAAAGGAAAAATTTTTTCATGTTAAACAGCCTTTCTTGCTTTGATATGGTATTTCGGTTTAGTTTACTCGTTTTCCCGGTTTTCATCGTTTCGCCCCCTGTTATTAGAACCAAGTTTTAATTTCAAGAGAGAAAACCCACGTTCCCCAATCGTTTTTATCCTGATCGCGAACCTCAAAATTTACCCTGTCTCCCTCCGGCCTCCCCTGATTACTCACCTCATACTCCGCGACCAGCTTGTCATAGTACTCGTTCAAGCCCTTGTCCTCATGGGTTATATACTTGACGCGGCCGTGCAACCCCACCCGCTCAAGCATATCCCAGTCAAAACCGAGCCCGTACGCCATATCAACATAGTTGATGGGAACTTTGATAAAATTACTCGGGCTGATAGCGGAAGGACTCACTCTGTCGACATTACCGTTTGCCCGTGTGTAACTTAGCGTCGTAGGATTGATTATTCTGCCGTTAGTGCTGCTGCCGCTATTGACGCGCATCATCCACGCATCCTGCGCACGCCAGTTTTCATACCCAAAAAGCCCCAACAGATAGAAATTCTTATGAAGCGCCACCGCCGGCTCAAGCCTGATATACATTGACCACATAAGCATATCGTCCGCCTCGTCGGAAAAAGCCAACGGCTTTACCGAACTTGAAATTCCGTGAATCCCCGCATAGCCGCCCACAAACAAATCTCTCTTGTAACCCAAAAAGGCGCCTATGTCGTAAGCCGCGTCAAGCTCAAGATTAAACGTGTACTTCTTACTCTCCGGCACCCAAGACGTATTGGTCGTCACCGAATCGGTCACCGAATTATTATTATCATAATAATACGTATTGAAAGACTGCCTTAATATCGTGGACGTCAGGGAATCGTTGCTGCTGACAGCTTCATATTCGGCGGCTGGGTTAAACGTATTCAAACGCCAATTGTTGTAAGCGTCCACAGCCGATTTATACGGAACAAATCCCTCCATCATAGCTAAGAAATCGCTTCTCAACCCACCGGCGCCGGGTCCGGCGACCGCACGTATGCCGTTGTTTGTGGAATAAGAAGACGCGTGCACAAAACTCTCATCCCCCAACCTGCCCTTATACGTTCTCTTCCCGGCTTTAACCGAGTTATCTATAAGACCGTTACCCCATCTGTTATAAGAACTGTGGAAAAATGAGAACATATCCGACCCGTTCAGGCGATATGGGAAAAACAGGATATCCCGCCCCTCTTCAATATTAAAGTGTTGGCCGTACTTGAGCCTCAAGTGCCCGTATCCCGATAATTTAGGGGTGAACGTCAGGTTCAAACCCGTCATGTTTTGCGCGTATGGGGAGCCCTCCCCGCGAGCGATAAACTTGCCCGCGCCCACCATATTCGACCCGTACGCGAAAAAAGCGTCCTGAGGCACGGCAAAGGAAAACGGCGAGTAAAATCCCTTACCGATATACGCAAAGTCCGCCTCTACCGGCAAAAAACCGTTGTTGTAACCCAACTTCGTGTAAACAGCGGGAACGAAGCTACTGCCGCCGACGCTCTTGCCGCTATAGTACTCCGGATGAGAAAAATTCTGCCCTGTCCTCTCCCCCAACCGGTCGGCGTCGGTGCGCGCCGTATCGGGATCGTAAAACCACACGGTATCAACCACGCTCATCGCGACATCGGCGTGTACGGTGAACTTATCGCCTATCGAACCTCTTATATCGGTGGAAATTACCTTAGGCTCCTTGACAAATATGGAATCATTCCCCCTAAACTCAACAATAAGCGGATACTTCCGCTCATATTCGCCTATATCCCTCTTTTCCCACGCGTTATCATTGGACACATACAAAATATCGTCCCTGTAATCAATCCCCACGTAGTTGAGTCCCCAAGTCATGTCCCCAAACAACTTGGCCTTCGCGAGGCGGGCGTGAATAACGTGGCGGTATGAGTCGCCCACGCCGTGCCCCTTTGCCGGAAACGGGCCTTCCGCGCCGTCGGCGTAACCCAAATCGCCGGCAAAATCGACATACTCCCTCTCAAAGTTATCGTAACGCTCAAACGTCCCGTAAACGAAATTGGCGTAAATATCCGCCGGAAGGTTTATACTTTCAACGTTAATCCCGTTGAACGGCTTTTTGTTCCACGCCGCCCGCCCTGCCTTTTCGCCCTTGGCGATATTGTACTCGTAATAACGCGCTATCGGCTGCTCCACCTCAAAGGGCAGATACTCCCACGCGAAAGTGCGCGGCTGCGCCTTCCAAACCGTGAGCGGGGAGGCCTCCGTCCACAAGGTATTGCCCATCTTCACCCAAAATGAGGCCGGAACGGTGCGCACAGCAATGCCGGCGCACATATCCTCGTGGATGGTTATGCTGTTGCCGACCTTATCGTTTCTGTACTGGTACGGCAAGAAACCGTCGTCGTAGCGGCCGTTGCTCGTACCCGTTTCACTGTAATCGTGATACCCGACAAGCGTATGCTGGAATCCGAGCTTTGCCCACAAAACCGTATTTCTTCCCGCCCGCGCCACCATACCGAGGCGAAACAGGTTGTCGTTCCCCTCCCAGCCGGACTGCAGGTAACTTCTGTCGGCCAGCATATATCCGGGCGCGTCAAACCCCAAATCGTGGTACTGCACCTTAAGCCGCGCCTCCCCGGAGAACGAGACCGGACTTGACCCGCCGGAGACCAGTGTGGACTGTACCTTGGACTCAATGTCGTCGATAGAGCCGGCTAATCTGTCAACCCTGTCGGACAGCGATTCCGCACCCGCAACGGCGGGTATGGCGACAGCTGCTATCGCAACCGCCGCCGCCATACGAGTTATGCGGGACATTCGTTTGTTGAACATAGCCAAACGGACCTCCATTCGGTTAATATAATTATTAAAGTCGATTGCTAATTCTAACGTCAGGTCATTTCGACTGCGCTCAACGGCATTTTTCCTCGCACCCTGTCGGCTGAGCGGAGCCGAAGCCCTCACCTCTTGATCCACTCCTTATGTATCTCCGGTATATCCTCAAGCAACTGTATCGTATGCTCGCTCTTGGGGCGCAACGTCACATCATCAGGCGCGCCCTGCTCTACTATCTTTCCCTTGTGCATTATAAAGAGACGGTCGCTCACATAGTAGGCTAAACCGATGTCGTGCGTGATGAAGATTATCGTCATACTCAACTCTTCCTTCAACTTCATCAAATAATCTAAAATATTGGCGCGCACACAGGCGTCAACCATGCTCGTAGGCTCGTCGGCTATCAGCACTTTCGGCTTCAATACAAAGATTCTAGCCAAAAGCATCCGTTGCATTTGGCCGCCCGACAGCTCGAACGGGTACTTCCCCTCAAGCTCCGACGGTTTGACGTTGACGGCTAACAGGGCCTGGTCTACCCTCTCTTCCATCTCGCTGTTGGAGGGTTTCTCCCTGTATATGCCGAACGCCGCTTTCAGCTGAGAGCGGATAGTGAAGAACTGGTTGAAGCAACTGAACGGGTCCTGGAAGACCGCCTGCACCTCGCGCCAGTGAACGGCATAGTCGGTGATGGGGGCGCCTTTGTAGGTGAACTCGCCTGTGTTGGGATGGTGCAGGCCGAGCATCATCTTGGCTAAGACGCTCTTTCCGCAGCCGGAACCGCCCACGAGCGAGACTATCTCGCCGTCCTTAATGTCAAACGACACATCGTCCACGGCCCGCACCAGCTTTTTGCCGTGACCGAATGTGCATACGCTGTTTTTCGCCTCAAATAGCACGTCATTCCGCATAATCGCACCTCACTTGCCTGTCGCCAACGATTCTTATCTCCTGTTTGTTCCGCTTACACTCAGGCTTTGCCTGCGGGCAACGCTCGGCGAAGCGGCATCCGGTTATCGGGTTGGCCAAATTGGGCGGCGCGCCCTCTATGGCCGTGGGCTTGCGCTGCTTCTGGCCCGGCTCGGCACTGAGCATCGCGCCCATGAGCGCTTTGGTGTACGGATGGCGGGGGTCAAAGACCACCTGTTCCGCCGCACCCTTTTCGACAATCTCCCCCGCGTACATGATGGCGATGTTGTTGGCCACGTGGCGCAACAGCGGCAACTCGTGCGTGATGAATATCATTGTGGAGAAGATACCCTTCTCAAGCAAGTCGAATATCATCTTTATGACGACCTTCTGCGTCGTAACGTCAAGCGCGGAGGTCGGCTCGTCCGCTATCACCATTTGCGGGTTGAGGAGCGTTGAGATGCCGATGACCGACCTCTGCCTCTCGCCGGCGGTGAGCTGGATGGGGTGGGAGTTGAGCACCTTGTTCGTATCCATCCCGAAGAGGTCGAACCGCTCCTTCAAGCGCTCGTATATCTGCTTCTTGTCCACGCCCTTTATATGGGCGGCCATCACGTCGGCGGCTATGTCCTTGACCTTGCGCGTGGGGTTTAGGGCGTTGAACGCGCCCTGCGGTATCATGGAGACCTTGCGAGAGAGGATGTTCGCGCGGACATCCTCAGGCGTACGGTTCATGAGCGACTCGCCGCCCACGCGCACATCCCCGCTTGTGGGGTAGAGCGGCGGGATGAAGAGCCCCATCAACCCGTTCACAAGCGTCGATTTTCCGCAACCCGACTCCCCCGCAATCCCCAGTATCTCCCCCTGCTCCATGTTGAAAGAGACATCGGTGACCGCGTGTATCTTCTGACCGAAGCGGGTCAGATAGTGCAAACTCAGTTTATCTACCTCAAATATGGCCATAACGTTTCCCGTTCCCCCTCCCCCCTACTTGCGCAGGCGGGGGTTGAAGACACCCTCCATGGAGGTATTGATAAGGTACAGCGCGAAAACAATCAAGGTGATGACGACCGTGGCGGGGATGAACGCCCACCATATACCGTCGCCGAGCGCGCCCGTGTTCTTCGCCTGATTCAGAATCGTCCCAAGCGACACCGTGTCCATCGGCCCAAGGCCTATCATCGAAATGGCCGCCTCGGAGAGTATGCCCGACGACACCTGCAGGATGAACACCATGAACACGTAGGAAAAGATGTACGGCAATATGTGTATCAACAGCACCCTTAGCGTATTGTCGCCGTTTAGCTTCGCCAGCGATATATGGTCTTTGCTCTTGAGCGCCGCGGACTGGGCCCGCACCGCGCGGGCGCTCCACGTCCAGGTCGTCATGCCTATTATAACACCGATAAGGGTAAGCGACCGCCCCTCGCTGAAACTGGCGCTTATAAGAATAAGCACCACAAATGAGGGTATGACAACGAAGAGGTTCGTCACCATATTGAGGATGTCGTCCACAACACCGCCCCTGAATCCGCCGTAGATACCTATCAGGGTACCGATAGTAGTTGCTATGACCCCCGCTAAAAAACCCACGAAGAGCGACGACCTGAGCCCTAAAAGCAACAGCGAAACGTAGTCGCGCCCGAGGTCGTCCATCCCCAGGATAAACTTGGCTGTGGGCGCGTCGTATTGCGCGCCCACGCGGGCCATCGTTATCTTGTAAAAGAGCGGGCCGACAAGCGCAATGAGCAACGTCAGCAAAAAGAGCGACGCGCCTATGACGAACATGGGAGACTTCAATAAATTCTTCAGCAGTTTCATTATTAAACCCCCTTACCCATCTGAAGCCCGGCCTTGACGCGGGGATCAAGGAACCCTATCAATATGTCAACCGTAAAGTTCGCTATGAGCACCGACACCGTAACGATGAGCGTACACCCCTGTATCATCGGGTAGTCGTTGTTCTGAATAGCCGTGAGCATCGCCATACCGAGCCCCGGATAGGAGAATATCATCTCTGTAATGAGCGCCCCCCCTATCATCGTGCCCAAACTCAGGGCAAGACCGGTTATCTGCGGCAGCATTGCGTTGCGGAAGAGGTAGGTCAAAACTTTCCCCTCCTTGAGTCCCAGCCACTTGGCGTACTTTATGTAGTCCGTCCCAAGCTCGTATATGCCCATCGACCTCATGCCGATAGCCTGCCCGCCCGCCAATATCAGGAATATCGAGAAAAAAGGCAGCACGTAGTGGTAGGCAACCGACGAGAAGAAGGCTGTTGAGAAAGACGGCATAATACTGTTGGCGTACCCGCCCATCGCCGGGAACCACGGCAACACCACGGCGAAGTAGTAGACGAGCAGCATCCCGAACACGAAGAACGGGAAGGAACTCAAAATCAGGGCAAGCGGGAAGAAGACCCTGTCGAACACGCCGCGCCTGTAGGCCGCCAGCGCGCCGAGCACGTTACCGACTATCCACCCGAAGAGTATGGTCGGAAGCTGCAGGGCAATCGTCCACGGCACCGCCTCCTTGATAACATCGACCACCTTTTTGGGGTACTTCTGGAACGATGTTCCAAGGTCGCCCATAAGACACATCTTAATGTAATTGCCGAACTGCTCAAGCCTCCCGGCCTTCACCGGCTTCCCTTCGGCATCTCGCAACAGCTGACCGTCTTTTCCCACTTTGGCGAGGCCGAACTCCTGAAGGTACTTCTCCTCCTTCTTTCGGGCGTCCTCATTGCTTAGGCCCGTGGCGGCCTTGCCCATAATGATGTCGACAGGGTTGTTCTTCCCCAGACGCGGCAGGAAAAAATTAATCGTCACCGCGACCAAAAAGGTCAGGAAGTACCACCCCGCCCTCATCAGAACGAACCTGAATGTAGGATACTGTTTAAGCATGATTCCCCTTTTCCGTTATCATTTAGCCGGTTGAAGGCCCCAAAGAATCTTCGTGCTCGCCCCGACCATCGGCAACAGCGGCGGCGCGTACGGGTTCGCGCTCGTCGGCCAGTTCGTCCAAGCCTTGCTGCTGAATTCATAAAACTGCTCAGGCAAGTAGCAGAGCGGAATCGACGGCTGATCTTTCATGAATATCCTGTTGAGCTCGCGGTACGCCACCGCCAAATCCTCTTCTTTCTCAAGCGTCGGAATCTTCTTGAGCAACTCGTCAACCTTGGGATTGTACCCCTTGTCCTTGGGGCTGTTGTAGCGGCCCTGGTTCTCGTTCATCTTGTTGTCGCCGCCCACAGGCACCCAGTTGCGGGACGACATGACTGACTCGAAGCGGTTCCACGGCAACGACGGCGTAACCGACGCGGCGGGCTTATGCATAATCAGGTCGAAGTTTCCGGAGGGCAGCGCCGGCCAGTAGAGACTGGCGTCAACGGGGCCTTCGCGGATGTCCATACCGGCGGCGCGGAAGCCTTTCTCCGCGATTTTGACCATCGCCTCCCAGTCCGACCACCCGGCCGGGACGGTGATGGACATGGTGGGCAATTTGTTTCCGGCCTTGTCGGTCATGTAGTCGAGCGAGCCGTCGGACTTGAAAACGGACTTGTATCCGGCGGCGGCCAATATCTTCTTAGCGTTTTCGGGGTCGCAGGTAACGCCGAACTCTTTCGCGTCCTCCGCGTTAAAGTACTTGCCCTCCAGCCCCTGGTTCATGATTAAGCCGGGCTGCACATCGGGGGCGTAGCCGGAGACGGCCAGCTCCTTGATGTCGGCGTAGCTTATGGCGGCGGCCATGGCGCGGCGGAATTGCGGGTCGTTAAGCGGCGCCTTAGTCGTGTTTATTAACAGCATAGGCATAGCGCCGGGAACAAAGTAGGGGGCATCGTCGTACCAGGTGCTCACCCCGTCCTTCTTCTTCAGCCATATACGCGGCATAAACGTCTGCGAGGCGTCAATATCGCCCTTTTGCAACGCGATGGCGAAGTGGTCGTTATTCTTATATATAGGATGGATGATGTACTCCGGGGCGGGGAGCTTGCCGCCGTAGAGAGCCTCGTTGCCCCAATAATCGCCACGGCGCCTGATTACTATCCTCTCGTTTGAGTAATGCTCAATATTGTAGGGGCCGGAGATGACCGGGTCCTTGTCGATTTTCAGCTTTTGAACGGCGCCCAGGTCGTTCCCGTTGTCGGCCAGCAACTTCTCAAACACGTGGGCCGGGACGATACGGATAGCTTGCAGGTGGTCGAGGATAACGAGCGGGTTGTTGCGCTTTGTCTTATCAACCATAAACGAGAGCCGCTCCACGCCCCCATCAATCGTTTCAACCTTGATACCGGAGATGAAGTCGATGGCAAAAGCTGTGGCCGCGCCCGGGAAACGCCGCCCCAGCTCAAAGACGAACTTGACGTCCGCGGAGGTAACCGGTTGCCCGTCGCTCCACTTGGCATTGGGATTTAAGTCGACTACAACCTTATCGTTGTCGCGGGAAACAAGCGTCCCGAGCAGCGGCTCGAATTTTCCGTCTAACGAGTTGTATGAGAGAATCGTCTCGTACATGAGGTTGAACTTATCGTTGACCGGCCACGCCGCCTGCCAGCTCTCGGCGAGCGGGTTGAAGGTGTTTGGGTCGCCCCACTGCGAACCGGCCAAGTACAGCGTCTTGCCCCGCGCAAACCCGGACTCGGAACCGCCCCCCGCCGTCTCTCCGCCGCCGCTATCCTTTCCACCGCCGCAAGACACAAGACCCAAAAGCGCCGCGCCTACAACCAACCGTTTAAGAACCGTGACACACTTCATGCCGACCTCTTCCGAATAAGGTTTATATTTTTTGTTATATCTCGCAAAATAAAAACAACTCCGTCAACTCTGACGATACATTTACGATACCTTAGTAATATATGTATTCGCAACATCAAAGACAAAAAAATCTTTTTTTTACGAACATATAACCCCCACTGCCTCCCGTACCCTCTTCAGCGTGGCCGACGCGACCTCTCTGGCCTTATCCGCCCCAAGCCTCCTGACCTCATTCACATAATCCAAGTTATCCGCGAGCTCCTTGCGCCGCCGCCTGAACGGCTCGAAATAGCCCCAAACCGCCTCAAACAGCTCCTTCTTCGCCTCGCCGTAACCGTACCCGCCGGCCCTGAAACGCTCGGCCATAGCCGCCGCCCTGCCCTCTTCGGCAAACAGCCTGTATATAGAGTAGATAACGCTACTGTCCGGGTCTTTGGGCGCCTCCACGGGCGTGGGGTCGGTTACGATGCCCATTATCCGCTTGCGCACCGCCTTTTCGTCCCCGAATATCTCCACCGTATTGCCGTAGGACTTTGACATCTTCTGCCCGTCGACGCCCGGAATGACGGCGATGGCCTCGGCAATCTCCGGTTCCGGCAGCGTGAATACCTCGCCGTAAGCCGAGTTGAACTTTATCGCTATGTCGCGCGTGACCTCCACGTGCTGCTTCTGATCCTTGCCCACCGGCACGATGTTTGACCGGTAGAGCAGTATGTCGGCGGCCATCAGCACCGGGTAGGAGAACAGCCCGTGGTTAGCCGGAACGCCCTTGGCCTGGGCGTCCTTGTAGGCGTGGCAACGCTCAAGCAGCCCGACCGGCGTGACATTGCCGAGATACCACGTCAGCTCCGCGACCTCCGGGACATCGGATTGCAGCCAGAAGACGGAGCGTTGCGGGTCGATTCCAAGCGCCATCATATCAATCAGCGCGTTCAAGGTGTTCCGCGCCATCTGCGGGCCGTCGAAGAGCGTGGTGAGGCTGTGCAAATTGGCGACAAAGCAGAACAATTGCCCGCGTTCCTGGGACTCCACCATAGGGCGAATCATACCTAGATAGTTGCCTATGTGGAGGGTGCCGGAGGGCTTGATGCCGGATAGTATGCGCAACATTTTTTGTTACTCTTTCGATATGTTTACGGTTTTGGAACGTTAAATGTGTACAGAAAAACGGACGGCCCCCGCAAGGGGTCCGTCCGTCTATTAATCAACCGCATAGCCGCGGCGACCCCTACAGCGACAGGATTCTCCACTCGACGCGCCTGTTTTTGGAGTGGCACTCGTCGTTGCCGGCGCAGTTCGGGTTGGCGGGGCGCTCCTTGCCGTACGAGGTTATCTGCACCCGGTCGGCGCTTATGCCATAGGAGACGAGATAGTCGCGAACAGCGCGGGCCCTCGACTCGCCCAAGCCCATATTGTACGCGGAAGTGCCGCGTTCGTCGGCGTGGCCCTCGGCCATCACCCGTACGCTCGGATACTCGCGCAAAACGCTTCCGGCTCTGCCCAGCGCGTTAATCGCCTCAGGCCTGAGCTCCGACTTGTCGTAGTCGAAGTAGATCGTCGACAGCGCGCTGCGCACGATACCCTCCACGTCCACCACCGGCGGGGGCGGCGGGGGGGGCGGCGGGGGGGGCGGGGGCGGAGGCTCCATCACCGGCGGGGGCGGCGGAGGCGGAGGGGGGGTCTCGGGCGCCACAACCTGCTTCTTCACGCAACCTGACACCAACGCGAGCGTCAGGGCAAGAACTGCCAATCTCTTTAATGATTTGTTCACAAAAAACCTCCGGATTGAATTTATAGTTTGTGTTTATTGACTGGAAAATTACACAAAAAGCAACCCCGGCGGCGCACAAAAACATACCACACCGTCATTATAAATATATTATTCGGGAAGCCAATGCGCAAATTTTTCTTTAAGAACCTGACGGACGGCTTCCTCACCCACCGTGTAAGCGGCCTCCGCCTCACCCGGAGCGACCGGCATTACGAAGCGCAACCGTCCCGATTCCGCCTTCTTATCGGTAGCCATAGCGGCGTATATTTCGTCGACCCACGGCGCCGACGGCAACGGCGGCAGCGGCATCCCTTGAAGGATTTCATCGAAATCGCCCCAATACTTTCGCGGTAACGCCCCGGTATCCTTAGCAAGCGCCGCCGCGCACGCAATCCCCCACAAGACGGCCTCGCCGTGCAACAGCCCCTCAAAGCCGTAGAACCGCTCCAGCGCGTGGGCAAAGGTGTGGCCGAAGTTCAGAAGCGCCCGCGCGCCCGCCTCCCGCTCGTCCCGAACGACGATGTCGGCCTTTATACGGACACACCGCTCAATGCACTCCAACAGCAAGTCGGAACCGCCTTCCAAAACCGCTTCCCTGTTGCACTCCATAAAATCAAACATGGCGCGCCCGCCCAAAAAAGCGTACTTGAACGCCTCCGCGTAACCAGCCACGAACTGCCGACGCGGCAGCGTCTCCAAAAAATTAACATCCGCCCAAACCGCCGAGGGCTGGTGAAACGCCCCAATCAGGTTCTTGCCGAGCGGGTGGTCAACCGCCGTCTTGCCGCCTACGCTCGAATCGACCATAGCCAAAAGCGTGGTCGGAAGCTGCACATATTCTATCCCGCGCATAAAACAAGCCGCCGCGAAACCCGCGATGTCGCCCACAACGCCGCCGCCGAAGGCGATAAGCAGGCTCTTACGGTCAAGACCGAAGGTTATAAGCGCGTCAATGATGCCGTTCCACGTCTCGACGGTCTTGTATTTTTCGCCGTCGGGTATTGTATGGACAGCGCAATTCAGTTCGGTTTTGAGGACGTCTATATACGATGAATATATCCCGGCGACGGTAATGTTTGTGACCAAAGCGCATCGACGGCCTTTGAAACGCTCCCTGACGTACGAGGGGAACTCGGAGGCAATACCGCTGCCTATAAACACGGGGTAGGCGTGGGGGCCTAGACTTACGGTTATTGTAGGTTGCATTTTATTTAACTCCCTGTTCAGAAAAACGACATCGGCTTTTGTCGCTATATCCTATCGCTATACGGCATGGATTTTATGTAAGGACGCCCGCTATGAATATGGGCTTGTGCTTCTCCCTAACGGCGATTTTACGTAAACAATCGTGCATTTCTATGGCCGTTGCGCGTATCTTGTCGATGGAATAGTCTTTTTGAAGATTTTCGCCATTAAAGAGTTTAATATAGTTTTTCGGCTCTAATATAATGTCTTTTGCCTTTTTCAGCAATTCCGCGTCATAGACCGTCAATACAAACCCCCAGCCGTTGTCGCCAACGGCGCATCTCATTTCGCGGAGCGTCAGGCTTTCCGTATATTGTTCAACAGCCATTCGGAACCGCCCTTTCCACACAAAAAAATAATTCCCGCAGACAACGCACTACCACTCCTCCGCCACTGTCGTCGGTTTATCAGTGCTGACGATGCTCCCGTCATCAAGGTACAGCACTCTGTTCATCCCCAAGCTCAACCGACTGTTGTGCGTGGCTATCAGGAAAGTTTGGTTTAGCTCTTTGTTCGCTTTCTCAAATAACTCCAAGAGGCGCTCGCCGTTTACTCTGTCTAAATTTCCTGTCGGCTCATCGGCCAAAACCAACGCCGGTTCGTTGAACATCGCCCGCGCCAACGCCACCCGCTGGCGCTCGCCGCCGGAGAGTTCCGTGGGGTAGTGGTGGAAGCGCTTCGAAAGGCCGAAGATATTCAGTAACTCGGAAGCGCGCGTCATACACTCCTGCCTGATCTTGCCCATTATCAGCCCCGGTATCAGCACGTTCTCCACGGCGGTGAAATCCGGCAGCAGGTGGTGGAATTGGAACACGAAGCCGATGTGCTTATTCCGATATTGCGCCAACTCATTGGCGCTCAGTTTGTCCAGCTCCTTGCCGCCGACCGCGACCGTCCCGCCGTCGCATTTGTCAAGCCCGCCGAGTATCTGCAGCAACGTCGTCTTCCCCGCCCCGGACGCGCCCACAAGCGCAACCATCTCTCCGGCTTGCACGGAAAAGGTCGTGTCCTTGAGAACGTCAAAAGCCCCGGCGTCGTCCTTGAATCGTTTGCGGACGTTTTTTACGTCAACCATCAGTTCCATATATCCTCGCGTCCTTTATTTGCTGGTATCAACGATTATTTTCGTATTTAAGCCTATCAATATATAAGATTTCTATTGTGCTGCTCTATCAGGAACAGAACATTAGACAGCGATAACACCGATAGCCTGTTTCTTTTGCGGTCATAATGCAATCCCAATGCCCAATTGTCGATATAAGGCTCATCATCGCATTCGCACTTCGGAAATTTAAACCCGCCATTCCTCTCTATGAGGTTTATCAGGCTCATGTCATTATGGTCTTTGCAGTCTTCACGAATAAAAATCTTTAGGATGTGTAACCCCATTGATATGGCAACGCGCTCCAATCCAATGGACGCTTCCGTTTTGGTTTGGAAATTCTCTAAAAACGCTATCATAAATGACGATACGCATTTATGCCTGTCCAACGGGTCATTTGGATTTCTCATATAAGTATGCTTAACATCGTTTCTTACCGCGATGTAAGCGTTGCATATATCACGCTTGCAATCTTTTAGCTTTCGGCAAAAAACAATTGCGTCGCTTTTATTCGGAAATCTATTCGCTATTTCTCGTAAAGCGATATCAAATATAGCGTTAAAGTTGCGTTCTGCAGGCATATTACTTCCACCATGACGTATCTGCAATAGCGTCGAACAGGATATCTTCATTCGGTAGCGTGTATTTTTCTCCGCGCTTCTCGGCCTCAATGATACTCTCCACTGCCTTATCAAGAGAAACATCGCCGTTCTTAAACTTCATCGTGGCGGCAACAGTCGATTTTGCCGTATTACCTTGCATTTTTGACCCCTTTTTTGCGTTTTAACACCATACACCCCATAGCGCAATATAATATTTTCCACCCAAACAGTGTTATCGTTTATTTCTTAAACGTATATTCATATTCCCAGTCTCCACCACACTACTCATACCGTATAGACTCCGCCGGCAGAAGCGACGCCGCCGCCCTTGCCGGATATATAGTCGCAACCCAGCAGATTAGGTTCGCGACTATATAGATAATCCCGACATCCAAGACGCTTACTTCCATAGGCAGGGTGTTGACAAAATATAACTCGCCGGGTATGGGAATGAAGCGCCACCTCTCCTGCAACAGGCCAAGCGCCGCGCCGAAGGCCACGCCTATCGTCGACCCGATGAAGCCCACCACTATGCCGTTTAACATGAAGACGCGCAACACCGCCCCGGCCGTCGCGCCCATACTCATCAGTATCCCTATCTCCCTGCGCTTCTCCAATATCATCATTATAAGCGATGATATTATGTTGAACGCGGCCACTACCATGATGAGCGATATTACCACAAAGATAATCAGGCGTTCCAGCTTCATCCACTGAAAGAGCGAGCGGTTCTGCGACTGCCAATCTTGCACGCGGTAGGGATAGCCGCCAAGATACTGCTTCACCGACTCGCCTATTTTGTCGGCCTTGAAGAGGTCGGTCGTGCGTATCTGTATCCCCTCCACGCCTATCATGTTGAGCAGGTTTTGCGCCGACGCGAGCGATATGTAGACGAAATTCAGGTCGTACTCGTACATCCCCGTCTCAAAGACCCCGGCCACGGTGAAGCGCCCCATCTTGGGCGTCAACTCCTCCTGCCCCTCGTCGGCGGGCAGACAGTAGACCACCACCTCCGCCCCCTCGCGGACAGTCATCTTGTCGGAGAGCCCCTTGCCGATAAGGATACTCGGAAGCCGCCGCCCGCGATTCGACGTGATAGTGTCGCTCAAGTCAAAGCCGCCCATGACCATCGATTTGTGTATATCGGTAACGGTCGCCTCGTACTTCGGGTCAACACCGTTTATCACCACCCCCTCTTGAAACTGCTGATACTCGACGCCGCCTTTGCCGGTGATATACGGCGCGGCGCCCACGACATCGGGATGCTTCAAAATCGTCTCGCGAAGAGACTCATAGTCGTTCATCTGGTATATGTGGTAGCGCGATACCTTGGCGTGAGCGAGCGTCCCGACGATGCGGTCACGCACCTCTTTCTCGAATCCGTTGGCGATGGAGAGCGCGACGACGAGCACAAACGAGCCGAGACACACGCCGGCGGCGGAGATGTAGGTAATCCACGAGACAAAGCCGATTTTGCGCTTGCCGCGGAGGTAGCGCAACGCCACAAAAAGTTCCATTTTTCCGTTCATTGATTATTCTCCGGCCGCAACAACGGAAAGAGCACGGCATCCCGTAACGTCGTGGCGTTCGTTAATAACGCGACAATCCTGTCCACGCCCATCCCCCAACCGGAAATCGGCGGCATTCCGTACTCCATGCAGAGGAGGAAATCATTATCAATATCCATAGTCTCCGTGTCGCCCTGCGCCCTTGCCGCCGCCTGCTGGCGGAAGCGGGCGGCCTGGTCGAGCGGGTCAACCAACTCCGAGTAGGCGTTTACCACCTCCCAACCGTTTACCACTAATTGAAAACGATCCACGACCTGCGGATTATTATCGTTGCTACGGGCGAGCGGCGACAAGTCGAGCGGGTGGTGGGTGATGAAGATAGGGTTGATTAACGCCGGACGGGAAACTTTTTTATACAAAAGGTCTATAAGCGTCCCGCGGCCGGCCTTCGCCACGTTCACGTCCGTCTCAAATTTTATCCCTCGATTGTCAAGCTCTTTCTGCAATTCCTCTTTTGTGGCGAGTTTGTCGATATCAATACCGCAATCTCTCAATATCAAATCCCTAAAAGATATCCTCGGCCAATCACCGCCGAAATCGATTTCCGTATTCTCATACGTCAACTTTAGAGAACCTTTTATCTCCGTCAAAATATGCTTCATCAACTTCTCCGTAAAGGCCATATTGTCAACGTAGTTCCAATACGCGGCGTAGTATTCAAGCAGCGTAAAATCGGGCAGATGCGAGGCGTCCACGCCCTCGTTGCGGAAAGAGCGGGCAAACTCGTACACACGGTCGAAACCGCCGGCGATAGCCCGCTTTAAGTATGTCTCCGGGGCGATGCGCAAATAGACGTCAATATCCAAAGCGTTGTTATGTGTGGCGAAAGGACGCGCCAAAGCGCCGGTCGCCTTATTCGTCAACACCGGCGTATCAATCTCCGTAAAACCGTTGTCGTCCAAAAAATTTCTAATTGTACTGATAATCTTCGTCCGGCACACAAACCTCTCCCGCGACTCCCGCGACATTATCAAATCAAGGTACCGCCTGCGCAGCCGCAGTTCGGGGTCGGTGAGCCCGTGGTGCTTCTCCGGCAGCGGGCGCAGCGTCTTCGACAAAAATGTAAAGGCCTTTACGCTGACCGTCTTCTCCCCCGTCTTGGTGGTGACCATATCACCCTCCACCCCGACGAAATCCCCTATGTCAACCAAATTCTTAAACTTGTCGAACGCGTCGCCCAATACGTTCTTCTGTATCGAAAACTGCAACTTGGCGCCGATGTCGTAGAGATGCCCGAAGGCAAGCTTCCCGAAATACCGGAGAGAGACGACGCGTCCGGCGACGCGGATGCCGTCCGTCCCGTCGGGAAGCGTTGAGGCCTCCGCGATGGTGTGGCTCCGCTCAAACCGCTCGGCGTAGGGATGAAACCCCGCCTCCCGTATCTGCGGTATCTTGTCTATGCGCACCCGCATCTGCTCGTTCACACCCAACTCGGCAGACGCGTCATTGTCCGTCGCGCATTCTTTCTTTGATTCCAATTTTTACCTGTCCTTGCTTTGTTGATACTTGTTGATAAAAGGTCTAACAAAATCCAACGTCTTATCGCGTCAATCGTAAAACCGTCGTACGTAGGAGCGACCGTCCTCGGTCGCCCTTGCCGTTCGTCTGTCCAATAAACGGGGCGGGCTGACCCCGCCCCTACGGAATGTTGACACATTGCCAATATTAACCAACGTTTTGTTGCGTCAATCGCCAAACCGTCGTTTCCGTAGGGGCGACCGTCCTCGGTCGCCCTGCCGTTCGCCTGCCCAACAAAGGGCGACCGGGACGGTCGCCCCTACGAATCATCGACACACCGTCAATATTAACCCAACGTTTTATTGCGTCAATCAACATGACGGGCGAACACAGTTCGCCCCTGCGACGTCAACAGCATTGACGTTATAAACGCAACGTTTTTTGACGATTATTCATACTCGGACAATTCGCCCCTGTTCCCCCTGGCGCTCTTTATCAGCACCCACAGCATAACGCTGACAATCGGCACCAGCAAAAAGAACAGCGATTTCAGTAAAAAGTTTTTCGTCATCATAAATACAATCCCTCCTGTTTGATGTATGTTGATTTGATATATATCAGTGCCCAACCGCCGGTATCCGCAAAAAAGCCTTCTCTCCGTCAACCGCCATCCTTACAATATAAATCCCATTAGGCAGCGTTGTCAACGAAATCCTGTGAATGCCGCCGATAAGGGTTCGCCTGCTTATCAACGCGCCGTTCAGACCGAAGACCCTAACCTCCGCGTTGTCCTTAACCCGCAACTCTATCCCGCCGCGTATCCTTTTGTATATGACGCCGCCCTTTTTCCCTGACATAACGGTATTGCGCGGCGATATTGACGTCTGGCTCTCCGGGGTCACGAACTTGGAGAGCAGCCATATATACGATAACTGGTACGCGTTCATCGGCTCCGTTATCTCCCATGAGTTTAGCGGCCAGCTATTGTTCATATCTTTGTACATTTTGGCCGGCGGCTCGGTATTTTTGTCGGGTATCGGCACTAAACCGCACCTCGCGTTGTTGGACGGGTCGCCGCAACCCGACGGGCAGCATCCGTCCAAGCCGAATTCTTTGTTTGGGCCGCCGGGCATATACCCGGGCGCGGGGCCGGGATTTGTGCCATTTGCAACCCCCCACCTCTGGCTCCCCTCCGAAAACCACGTGTGGTATATGCTGGTCAGGCTCTTAGACGCGCCGTATCCCCCCATATTGGTCAGATAGACCATGTTGAACGGGTTCACCCCGTGAATATAGTGGAGATAATCCTCCGCGACATCTTTATAATCCTTGCCCGGGTCAACGATGTTCCATTTATAATATGTCAACCCCTGATCCGCCTTTATCTTGTTTGAGCCCCATTGATAATTAAATATGTATGAACGGTAACCGTCATTCAAATACCCGTTGCCGAAATGGTTGCAACCTCCGACCGGCTTTGCCATCGCGTTCGTGAAATCGCTTATAATAGCGCTTTTTACAGACGCGCTGCCGTAATCGGCGGCCAAGTACCTCATCAATAGAATGTGCTGCGAAAACCTGTATTGCTGCATACAACTGCCCCACTTGTGCAACGGCAATTCCGTCCAGTTCTGTTCAAAGACGGTTAAATACGCTTGCTCGCCGGTAAGTTCATACATGGCAAGCGCCGCGTTCATGCGGTTTTCAACCCTGTCCCAGTCATCGCTTAGCTCCTGATCCCCGGCGGCCAACTTGCGGGAATCGTAGCCGGGGCACTTATCCTTGTTCCACGAATCCCCGCAATTATTATGAAATATCGAATCCGGATGCGCCTCGCCCCACTGCCACGCCTTGACCGCCGCGCCCCTGAGCCGCTCCGCGAATTCGGCCTCCCCGCGGCCGCCGAAAAATTGTGAGGCAACGGCATACGCCGCGGCCGCCCCATACGTGGCGGTGGCGTTGGGCGGGCCGTAGTAACTCGGTTCGGTTACCGACGACGGCGGCGAACCGTCTTGCAACCCCTGTACGCTCAAAACCGACCCGTCGTCATTCTGCATTTTTATAAGCCACGCCAGCCCCCACTTCGCCTCGTCTATGAAATCCGGCACCCCGTTGCCCGACTCCGGAATACCGTAGTCGCCGCCGAAAACATCAGGGCGCTCCCCGTACATGAGTATCATGTTGGAAACGTAGTCGGCCAGCCACTTCGTGTATTTGTTGTAATCCCCGGCGTCAAACCACCCCCCGCTCAAATCCCTCTCGGTCGAGGCGTCATTCTTTGCGAAAAAGTACCGGGTACGCTTATCCTGCTCAAAGTTGAGGCCGTCCTCCCACTCCGCGCCGGCATACCGGGCCGGCTTGTTCGTCCCCGCACGCTGGTAGTAGAGCATCTTCATCGCGGCCTTGAAAACGCGGTTGTAGACGTCGTTCCTGATGTCGAAAGCGAACGAACGCAAATTATTCGCTTTGTCGAGGATATGGTAGCGCCCCGGCGCCGTTACCGCCGAGAAGTCAAAGTGCCAAATCCTGTCCCCGGAGGCCGAATCCGTCTGCCCCCCCCTAAAAGAAACCGGCGCCCCGGCATGGACGGCCTCCCCGTCCGCCTCGTTAATCACCTCAAACACCGCACCCGGGGCATACGATGAGGGCGAGCCGGCCCCTTTCTGCGGAACCCGGATAACGGCGGTCTTCTTAGCCGGCTCGCGGTAACCGAACTGGTCTATCACAATGTAATCCGTAAACTCCTGCCCATACGCAAAGCAAACCGCGGCAACGGCGGCGATGCAGGGCACCGCGTATTTGTGGGGAACCATACCGCCCCTCCTTTTTTTATTATTTGCTATGATGAGCCGGCACGTACCGATACCGCCATAAATATAATAAAACGCCGCGCCCGCCCGCTAAAAATTATTATATTATACCATGTTACCCCAAAAAGGAGGCTCTATGAGCGCATATTTACCGGCAAGAGAACACAATGAGGCGTTTGCCGCGGTTGAAGAACCCACCTCGGAGTATGTTTCGAGGAGAATAGCGTCGGACGAAGAAGCGGACACGGCATTTTCGTACGCTATCTCTAAACACAAAAAAGCCTTGGAAGAATTGGCACGATATGATAGAGCTTAGTAAAGAACAAATCATCAAATATCACGAAGAAATCATCAACAGCACCGGTGGCTCAAACGGCCTGCGTGACGATAGTATGCTCGAATCCGCGTTGGCAAGCGCGTTTCAAACGTTCGGCGGCGAAGACCTTTATCCATCCGTAACGGCAAAAATAGCCCGCGTCGCTTACGGAATTATACGCAATCATCCGTTTGTAGACGGCAACAAACGTATAGGTACAACTACAATGGTCGCTTTATTGAAAGCCAATAACATTGACGTTAGTTTTACTGACCGTGATATTGTGAAAATTGGGTTAGAACTTGCCACCGGTCAAATGAGCGACAGCCGGTTAGACGCGTTAATCCGGGAACGAATAAAGAAATAATTGCCGTTGCCCGACGGCCGCCGGAGTTCCCCGAATGGAGTTAATATACATCCCGCGCACCCTTAAAAGCAAGTTTTTTTTGAATATTGAAGCCCGGCATAGCCTGTCGTTTATCGCCAGCCCCAACCCGGCCTCGGGCACCGGCAACGCCGCTATAACATCCACCCCCGCGCCGTCGAGCCTGCGCATTGCGGCGAAGAGGCGGGCGGCGGCCTCGCGGAGGTCGCCGGAAGCGGACAGGTACTCTGTCTTGAC
>JAITCM010000034.1 GCA_031283085.1 Chitinispirillales bacterium
CAAGTTGCTTCGGCGCTTCGCGCCTCGCAATGACTGTCATTGCGAGCGTAGCGAAGCAATCCAGAAAGCCACAACTCTTAAAAAAGAATATTTACACAAAATTTGAAACTGTCTCCAAATACGCGCCCCGTAATTATATCCGCCGCGTTATCGGTAGAAATACCGCTGACTCCATATCTTTGAAAGGGCCTGACCGCACTCACACCAGCCCCCGCGCCGGCCGCAACCCCGGCGTTGAGCGATGATTGTTGAAAAACGGCCGCGCTCACCCCGTCTCCCCGTGAAACAGCAGCCTGTCCGGCAGCTCTTCCCACTCGTAAAATACCATGTCGGGGAGAACGCAGTCCCCATCCCCTTGCCCGTCCCTCCCGAATACCATCGCGTCGTCCCCGCAAAAGAGCGCCGTCCTCATTCCGAGCGCGACCGCCGGAGCGATGTCCGTCATCAGATCGTTCCCCACGACCACCGTTTGTTCCGGGGTGATTCGGTACTCGTAAAGCGCGTCGAACAAGCGTCTGTACAGCACCTCGCCTGGCTTGACAAAACCGTATTCGCATGACAGGAATGTCAGGTCGGTATCAAATAACTCGCCGTAATCGACAACCTTGCCGTCGGACTGATCCCTTAACATCAACGTCAGGTCGACAGGCGTGTAAAATTGGGCGTCGGAGAGTATTCCGAGAGCCATATTGCTGTCTTTCAGCCTTTTCAAAGCGTTTGCCGCGCCGGGATAGAGCTCGCGCCCCATTGACAGAAAGTTGTAAGTGTACGCAAGGCAACGGGCGAAGTCTGCCGGGTCGCCGCGCCACGGCGCGTGGACATCGGCGTCGTAGCCGTTCCTTTTGAGCATAAGCGCTATTACCGACCAGACCTCCTCCACACGCACCTCCGGCTGCGCGGTTCCTTCGCCGGCGGATTTTTGGCGGTTTAGAGCAAGCAACCCGTGGTAGAAGCCGAACAGCGTCTTTGCCGGCGGTTCGGCTGGGTTCATCGCGGCGAGCGTTTCCCCCATTCCAAACCTGTCGACGACGCCGGAAAACGCCTCAACAAGCAACGCCTCACGGGAGTCGCGCTCCTCGAATCCGGGCCGCCAATAGTTGACCATCGTGCCGTAAACGTCAACGATAACCGCCCTCACGCCTTTGAGCGTGTCAACGGCACAGCCCAACCTAAGCGGCGTAAGGCGGCGCGGGTAGACGCGGCGCTCGGACTCGTGCAGGCGGCGGGCGTATTCGGCGAGGTCGGACAAGGCGGGCTCCTTATTTTTCAACCTTTACATTGATACCAATCAGACGTAATCTCCCGACGCGCCATATTACCGCGCTCTGTGTCGCTATTTAACGCAACGCACCGAAAACCCGATTCTATCGCTGCTACTGCGCTCATCAACGTTATCGTCTATGTAGCCCATCCCCTGCATATAGACGAAACCTCTGTCATCCTCCGCGGTGGCCGTCCACCAATAGCCGAACTCGCCGACAAATGAGAAATCGCCGCCGGGGTCGCGGGTACCGCCCGGAATGGCCGAAAATTTAAAGTCATCCGTACCGTTACCGCTGCTCCCATCGCTCCGAACTTTCCAATCGCTTTTTGATTTCAACTTCTTTCCGGCCGTATAAGAACCGCCGGCCGCGTTCACCAGCCCATTCCAATCCGCCCTGTCCGGCAACCGCCACCCATCGGGACATACCGCCCTCGCCGTCTCCCAATCGTACAACCTGCCGTACTTATTACAATTAACATCATTGTCGCCGTAACACCAACTACCGCCGCTTGACGGCTTGTAGTTCAAATTCTCCGCCATCCACCTCTTTCCATCTATCACCTCCGTCCTGTATGTTTTGCCGCCATAGTTGAGCGAGCCGTCATCTCCCCCGTCGTCCCCCCCGCACCCAGACACGCAAACCGCCCCGACCGCCGTTACCGCCGCAAACACAAGCGTCCGCCACCGCTGTTTTATGAACCTCATACGACAACCCCCTCTTTGATAAATTTCCGTTCTATTTTTGGGACAATCCCTGTCACTCCATAGCTTACATTTCCTCAATCTCCATAGCGTCAAGCCCGGTAAATTCCGATATTTCCGGTACAGGCGTTCCGTCTTTTTTAATTTTACGGAAAAGGGTGAGCTCCCCGGTATTCCTATCGTATTTCGTGCGCTCGCTGACGGCGGGCGCGAGGGAGGCCACATTGCAATCGAGGATGGTACCTATCAAAAATTTCGCGGCGCGGTCGTTTTCCAACAGCCGCTTGAATGTTACGTCGTATATCGGGTTCGCTATTATCATAACTTTCCCCTCTTTCAACCGTACCGTCAATTCCAAACATTAAGAATACACAGTAATATAGATTATGGCGGGTTACGAAGTCAAGGGGCACGAAAATTTTTGGGAGCTATATACTCAGTCCGCAAAATCCCCACGGCCAAAATCAGAAATAAAAATCTTGATTTTAGAGGCTTTGGCTTTACGGCATCAATTATTTTATATACGGACGGAGGATCGGGCAGCCGCTGCAAGGCCTTGCGGTTTCTTGCAGAGGAAAGTCCGGGCGCCGCAGGGCAGGATACCGCGGAAGCGCGGGGCCCGCAAGGGTACGGAAAGCGCCGCAGAGAGGAGACCGCTCTTCGCCAGGGCTACTTTTGGCGCGGGGTGAGAGGTGAAAGGGTGGGGTAAGAGCCCACCGTCCCGATATAACGGGAGCCGGCAAGCCCTATCCGGCGCAAGGCCAAGCATGGGGGGATCCCCTAACGGGGAGGGGGCGGCGCCGTTCCCAAACCATCCCTCCGGGTAGGCCGCTCAACGCCCAAAGCGATTTGGGCCAGACAAATGGCTGCCTCTCCCCGCGCCGCAAGGCGTACGGGAAAGACAGAACCCGGCTTACAGATCCTGCGTCCGCTTTTTGACTTAGGATTATTAGGATTATTTAAGGATTACAGGATTAAACAGACTTGCGCCTGTCAACATTAATACCACACATACCGTATATACTGTGCGTGTGCGCTATCGCTACCGCGGCGCAACCGTTACAGCCGTCTACAACATCATTATCCGATATTGACAGTATCGATACCCCATTAACATCATCATCCGATATTGATAGCCTTGATACCTCATCAATTACCTCATCATCATCCGGTATTAATAGCGTTGATACCCCAGTAACCGCGTCAAATCAAAGCCAAAATCAAAGCGGGCCATACATACGCGGCATAGAGATTTACGGCAACATCACCACCCGGCCCGAAGTTCTGCGGTATTACTTCGCCTTTGATACCGGAGAGGTTTTAGACACATCCAGGCTGCGCCTCACCCGCTCCAAACTCTTAGCCACGCAACTCTACGACAAAGTTGACATCTTTCCGCATCTGCGCGAGGATGGCGCGCACATCTTTCTTATTCTTAAGGAGTCGGTGCGTTTAGACCTTGGGTACGGGATAGAGTACAGTACGCGCAAGTATGGGGAAAAAGAGCTTTGGTACAGCGCTCAGGTTAACGCGGCCGTGAACAACTTCCGAGGGCGGATGGAGACTTTTTGGTTTGGGGTCGGCGCTTGGGAACGTTTGGGGCTTGACATCTACTGGCACAAACCGTTTTTGCCGACGCCCTACTACGCGACGCTAAGCGCGGGCGTCTCAGACTACCCCGACGACGCGTTGCCCCTAAACTATACGGACGTGTACGGCAAGCTGTCCGTCGGGCGCAAGGTTTTCGCGAGTTCGCGTGTCTTTGTGAGCGCCGCGCCCATTTATCGCCACAGGAGTATCGTCGGCGGGGAGGCCTCCGGTTCCGACGCGGGCGGCGAACCACAGCCCGATTCGGAACCGCCGGCGGCCTCCGGCGCCGAACACGGCGGCCCGGCGGAGATTGCGTTCCCCGACAGTAGCGAGTTTTTCGAGGTTTTCGCGGCCGCGGGCTTCGCCGTCGACCGCCGCTCGGCGCGCTTCGACCCAAAGAACGGGTGGCTTCTGAATACGCAACTCGCCACGAACCGCCCGCACAGCGGCGTGAATATTCGGTTTTTCCAGTCTACGAGCGAGTTTATATACTATGTGCCGCTGTCAGACGACGTCGCGGCGTTCCGCTTTCTGCTCACGCTGCGCGATACCGACGCCGGGACGTATCACAGGCTTTCATACGGCGGCGCCGGGGAGATACTCGGCTACGCAAACAAGGCGCTGGGGTGGAACTTTTCGGCGCAAAGCTCAATTTTAGCGTCTGTCAAGTATTACAGGCCGCTCTACAACACGCCTGAACTGCCGGTACCGCTTGTAAACACGCTCTTCACCGGCGTACGCAATTTAAACTTCAGAATAGACGCGACGTTCATTGCCAACGCCGCGATGCTCTACCGTGAACCGCAGGGGGCGCTGACGCAACGCGGTCAAACACAGCCCGGCTTGGCTTTCGGTTTCGGAACAAGGATATTAGCCCCTCGAATCAGGCAAAGCGTATGCGTAGATTTGGTATTCGGACGTACCGAAACGGAGGACGGCGGATACGGCTGGGAACCGGCGCTGCATCTGTATCTCGACCTGTTTTATTGATGTTTAGCAAGCCTCAATTTTTCTCAATCCGCTTTCCATAATTCTCAAAATAACAAGATTTTCGCCCCACTTCAAAGCCGTAATCCGGTTTTTTCCGCTGATTTCGCGGTATTTACAATTGGCACGCCATTTGCAATGTCTATCTTTTGTCTATGTGTGCGCGTTAACCAAAATTCACAAAAATCATAGGAGGTTGGTATAATTATGTCACAAAAACTGTACGTCGGCAATCTGCCTTACAGAACTACGGAAAAGGATGTGCGCAAACTCTTTGAAAAGTACGAGCCTATTCACTCGCTGATAACCATCTATGACAAGGAGACGGAGCAGCCGCGCGGCTACTGCTTCGTGGAACTTGACGAACCGAAGGCCGACGACGCGCTTTACGACTTGCGGAACACGGAGTTCAACGGGAGGAATTTGAGGATTAGCGTGGCGACGGGAAAGGGCTCGAAGAAAGAGGCGGAAGAAGCGTCGAAAAAGAACGCGTCGGAGAAAATGATGACGGAAAAGCGCAAGGCGAACGGACATACGGCGGCGGCGCGTACCGTACCGCGGCGGCACAACTGCCTGACGACAACGGAGTATATGGTCACGGACGTAAACAACTACGGGTAACCGGCGGAGGTTACTTCCCCTCCGCCTTATCCTCCAGCACCCAGATGGTATACCCGTCGACAATCAGTTCCACCCGGGCGCGCCCGTCGTCCAAGCAGCGCCATTGCGGGGAAAACACCGCCTCCAAGTAGCCGTTGGGCGCGGAGTACTTATCCACCTGCCTCTTTAGCGGAGTATGGCGGATATCTCTGTTCAGGCTGTACACACGGGCGGGCTTAAACGGGTCAAAAGACAGACGATTTGTCAACACGTATTTCTTACCGCCGCAGGCCCCGTATGTGCCCATAACAGCACCGCTACTACTGTGACACGGCAACGGAACGATTAGCAGCCACGCCGCGTAGACGTACAGGAAAACCGGAACGAGCAATACGAACGCGCCCCCTAACAATAACAGGCTCTTCTTGCCGACGCAAATCAAGATAACCTCAACGATTATCACCGTCACAAAAAAATAGAGAACCGCGTTTACGGCGTCTGAGCGAAACGACACCTTGTTCAAGTCGAAGATGAAAAGCATCAACAGCAACACTGTATAAAGCGGATAACGTATCCTCCTGTACGGCGCGGCGCGGTTAACGGCAATGCCGACCGCGACGAGCGCCAATATTATAAACCACTCCAACACGCCGTGTACGGATTCCAAGCTGCCCTCCCCCCTACTTTCTTCTAATAATATAGACATTGTTCACAATCGTCTTCCTGTCGCCCTCCTGACCGGTCATCGTTAACACGATTCGGTAGGTGCCAGTGCCGACCTTTCTGCCGCTTCGATTGCAGCCGTCCCAAACCAGAATATGGCAGCGCTCGCAGTGCTCGTCTCCAAGTTTGAACGCCGTATTGTCCTTTACCGCCACCACGCCGCCCATCCTGTCAAAGAGCACGGCTTTTGGGGCGAGCTTATCAAAAGCCGATGGCAGGAACGGCTCCATAGAGACGGCGATTCGCACCGTATTACTTGACGGGTTGGGGCCGATATTTACGATGTACTTGAAACTCGGATACCGTATCTTCAGCGCCACGGCCGGGTTATTTTCGTGCTGTTGGACAATGGCGGTGTCCATTTGCCATATTCCCCTGGCGCCAACACCCACTTTTACGCGTATCGAATCGCCCTCCGACGGCACACCGCCCGGCGGCGGGTTGGCGCCCGCCATGCCGACAACCGCAAAATAACAGGTATTGCCCTCCAGCCGCGTATCGGATGTAAGCCTCAACTCATACTTGCAGGTTACACCGGACGATGTGTACGAAAGGACAAACGGCACCAATTCCCCGCTGTTGTGCACACTCGGAGGTTTGTTGAACGTGACCGCCAGCGTATCGCCCGCCACACCGCCCCCTTGCAACGTCCCGTCCTTCAACGCCACATAGTATACCGCCTGGGTTATAATAGGAACGACGCCGTCCCTGATGTTGTGCGCACCCTCCGCCAAATAGCCATGCTCGTTTGCGTACCGCGGGTCAGGCAACGGCGGGTCGGTAATGATGAGCTTCGAGTTTGGCCCCAGCGGATCCGCTCCCGCGCCGTTCCTGAACGGTATTTCTATCGTATCGCCCGCAAAACGCAGAGAGTCTATAGCCGGCAATCCCGGAAGCGACAGCAACTCCGGATGAGCCTTGATGACAGCCTGATTCAGACTCGACACCCAATTGGAAGAGACTATCACCTTAACCCCATGCGCCATCCCGTCGCCCACGTTGTCGTAGAACATGGCAAACCGGATAGGAACGGTGTTTATCGGCTCGTATATATGCGTGTCCGTAAAGAACGGCTCAAAGCCGGCGGCGTAGGCCACTGCCCTCAGCTCCGTGAACATGATGAACTCAAGCGGCCCCGTATAGCGCCGCGAGGTAAACGAGGCCGAGTCCGGCGCCGTACCGTTTGTGGTATACCAAATGGCGGCCCCGGCCCGCGACGACAGCGTAACCATGACCGACCCGGCAAACATACACGCCGAGGGATATCCGGGCGGAGTAACCGATAAAGTCAAATCGCCGCTTAGCGTGTCAACCGCAAGCGTATCGCCCGGAGGCGGATCCGGGTCGTCCGGCCCGCCGACAAGCGAGAATCTCGACCGTACCTGAGCGCCGACGGCGTCTTTAGGGTACCCGCCAATATCGGCGTAGGCGGTGTTGACGACAAAGCCCGTCTTGGAGGTGTCAACTACGCCGCGCCACGTCACCGTGAGGGAATCGCCGGCGCCGAGCGGATTGCCCGAACCGCTTACCACAGGCCAGGTGATTACATTGCCGCTTACGCCGCCCGTCAACTGCTTAGGCGCGACCGTCCCGGTGTTGATACTGCCCGTAGCCGACCCTGTTATGTATCTCACACCAAATGGAACGGTGTCTCGAATGGTTATGTCATAAGCCAAATCAGCGCGGCTCGT
Source organism: Chitinispirillales bacterium (assembly GCA_031283085.1). Lineage (GTDB taxonomy): Bacteria > Fibrobacterota > Chitinivibrionia > Chitinivibrionales > Chitinispirillaceae > GUT77. The sequence continues at coordinate 7,558 of JAITCM010000034.1, forward strand.
CCAGCCGGTAATCTTCGACGAACTGCCGCCGCCGGTGGACACGTAGCGCACACCCGCGCCGCCCGACTGAACGGCAATACCCTTCGACACCATAAACGGGATAACGGCGGCCGTGTCGCCCATCCACATCAGAAGGCTGTCATTCTTAAAGACGAACTTGTAGTTAATAGAGGTCTCGGCATCGGCCACAGGCACGCCGACGCTGTCGATGATACGGCCGTTCGAGGTAATGGTGACCTGAACGCCGGGGAAGTTTTCCGACTGTATGTACTTGCGTTCAAACTTCAGTTCAACGGAACCTTGAGCGGTACGCCGCGCGAATATGTAGAAAGCCGGGCTGTACGACTGCGGGGACATCGTGCCGGTAAGCGTGACATTCGTGCCGGCAGCCGGCGTGAAGCGCATATCAACGTTGCTGTTTCCAAAGGAGATGGTTTTCCCGTCGGCGCTGACAGACTTGTCCGTTCCATCCCATTGACCGGACGAGTTGCTGACGGCCGGGTACCCGTGCGTCTGCTTGTAGGCGACTGTGTAGACAACCGTGTCGCCGGGGGAGTACGCGTTTTTATTCGCCCTCTTGTACATGGTGGTCGGTTCCGGCGGCGGCGGCGGCAACGAGTCCCTCGTGACCACCAGCGTCGCCGCGCTTTTCATCGGCGACTCCCTGTCGGCGGAGGCCCACGCATTCGACGTGATTCTTACGTTTGTAAAGACGGAGGGCGTGTCGGCCCGCACGCCGTACTGAATTCTCCCCTTCTCCCCAACCAGCAACCTGTCTATCGACCAAGTGACGACGCGGCCGTTTATCACAGGCGCGACGCCCATTGGATTGGCGCCGATGAAATTCAGGAAGGTCACGCCGGCGGGCAGCGTGTCGCGTATGACCACATTGTTGACCTCCCGCCCGGGAAGCGGCCCGTTGCCGAATACGCGCCTCCACGTATAGCCGTCCCACTCCTCTATCAACACGTTGTCTACGGTTACTGAGGCATCGGCTCCGCACAGCTTTCTATGCAGCCGCCTGACCGGTTTGCCTATGGTATCCCCGGCCGGAGCTTCGGTAAAATCCGGCGTTATGGGGTAGCCCCAATTAGCCATGGCGTCGTTGGCTATAGTGCCGGAAGCGCGGGAGTTGTATGACCAGTCACCCCCCCAGTTGCGGTTGGCGTAGTTGCCGGCGTACACCGCCCACACACCCTTGAACGGCGTGCTTATGCCGCGGTGGACGCGATTGTCGAGGCCGCTGTAGGTGATGAGGAACTGCGTGGGCGCGGCCATCGTCCCCCAGTTCGTATCGCTCCTGGACGGGTCGAGGACATCGGCTATCTGCAATATCAAACGCTGATTCCACTTACCCTTAGCGGATTCGCCCGGCGTGATGTTCTCGTGGTCTAATTTGAACTTCGACCTTTCGGCCTCCGGCACATACATTATATCAGTCCGATAATTCCAGCCGTTCGCCCCCAACCCTTTGTAGTTGTTGTCGAACAGAAAATAGGATATTCGATAATTTCCATAGTCGATGTAGGCCTCGTGAGCGTCGCTAAAAGCTCGTAGCATGAACGTATGGCTGCCGGCGCTCGCCGCCGTCCCGTTGTGCGCGTAGGAGAAGTTGACCCCCGGCCTGCCGCCGTTGAGCCACCCCGCGTCGGCGCTGTTCTCAAAATCTATCGTATAAATCGCGGTCATCCCCGGATTGACGGTATCCCTGTACACCGTGTGGTCGACACGCAGCGCGCGGCGCGCTATGTCAACCCCCGTCCGCTTCATCACGGAAGATATTTTGTTGGGGTACCCGTTCGACGTCCACCCGCTCCCGTTTGCACACGAGATTTCGACCCTGTTCTCGTAGCGCTTGAGACCGGCGCGCGGGATCTTTACCTTGAGCGTCACGCTTCCTTTTGTAGGGTTAATACCGGTCGACGTCTTGAATCCGGGTACGCTGCCTATGTTCCAAGTCACGGTATTTGCGGAAGCGTCGTACGACGGCGACCCCGTTCCTGAGATGAATACGAAGTCGCCGTGCAGACGGTTTACAATCCGCACCCCGCCGGCCTCCGCCGCCCCGTAGTTCCTGTAATCTATAGTATAGGTGATGGTGTCGTCCTCAAAGGCGTAGGTCTTATCGACATCCAGGTAGACCTTCATGTTCGCCGACCGCTTCATGTTCATGGGGGCGTGGTGGTTGCCGGTGAGGACGTTCAGCCCCAGTAATCTGAAAAATCCGTGGAAGTAATGCGGGGTGCTCGTCAGATACCTGTCCCCCGGTTCCTCCACGTCCCACTCGAGTTCGGCCTGGCGGTACATCTCGGCCATGAGGCCGGTGTCGCGGCCGGTGACTGCGGAGAGCGAACCCGTGCCCTGAATCCAGTTTAACGCGAAATCACCCAAAACCTCCCCCTGCGGGGAGTAATGGTATTTGAGCGCGGAGGGCCCCCACCAATCCCCCTCCCCAACGCCCGTGTTTGGCTTCTCGCACGAGCCGTTCCACGGCGCCTGCCGTCTGTCCCATAAGAATTTGGCGAAGCGCGACCCGGCGTCGCGCTGGAAGGTATTCGCCCTGTTTATGACCGCGTGATTGAGCGGGTCCCACCCGTACCGAGGATTGCCGTGCCATACATAGTTGAGCACCGTCCGCCAGGCGGCGCGGAAGTCTTCGCCGTCGCTAAACGTGGAGAACGCCGGCACGGTGTCGTTGCGCATCTCCACCCACCCCGCCACTGGGATATTCTTTGGGTTTTGCCCGATAAGCTTGCCCATCAGCCAATCGCTGGAGGCCTCCGCCCGTTGGAACTGGCTGATGTTCCAGGCGTAGGCGCCCGCGTTCTCCGCCTGCATATAGTCGGCGAACTCCCGGAAGTAGGCCGGCGCGGCGTAGTCGATGTGCTGAGACGCAGGCCCGTTCGTCTCCACCCGTTTGCTTATACCAAAGGATTCGCGGAGATTTTGCGCGTTTTGCGCCCAATTGGTAAGCTCCACCCAGCTGTCGCCGCCCTTGATGTACCCGTCAAAGCCTATGTCGCCGCTCAACAGGTTACCGTTGGAATAGGAGAGCGTGTCGCTCAACCCCTTTATGAACTGGAGGAAGTCGGCCTTGTAGGATATTTTATTGCCGCGAGAGTCGTTTATGCCCATGAACTCGCCCCACTGCTTATGGGCTATCATGAGCGCGATGGCAATGTCGAAGTCGCCGTCCGCGGCGCTGTTGCCCCCAGCGGCGTTCGTCCATCCGGGCAGGGTGCTGTACGAGTACGCCGGCGCCCTTGACCCGTCGCGGTAGCGGACGACGTTGTTCATGGCGAAGTCGTGGGTGAAGAGCCAAAGCCCGTCAAACGTCGCCTTGTCGGCCATCATCGCGGCGCCGAGCATCGCGTAACCCGTCCCCTCGGAACAGTCGGGGTTGGAGGCGTATTTTATGTATTTGACCCCGTTCAAAGCGATATTTTGGTGGTAGGAGGCGCGATTCATCATTATCTGATAGGCGTCGCGGACAGTCTTCTCCATCTCGGCGTGGGTGACCCCGGCCGGGTTATGCGTGCCCAGGTTGTACAGGACATCGCCGTCAGGATGCTCGTAGGGCAAAAACTGCGGGAAGGGGAAAGCCGGGTCGCCGGAGTTGATTTGGACGGGTACGGCAAAGGCTTTGGTCGCCGCCGGAGCCGGCGCCAACACGTATACGAGGGCGCAGATAAACGCGAGCGCAGACGCACGAATCGGATACCTTAGTTTTGACATAGTATTAATATAACTAAATTTTCGGGACGAATGTGGAAAAATTGATATTATCAAACGATTATAAGTCAAAATTAACGCCTGAAAAATACTTAAAAATATTTATTGACATATTTACGTCCCGCATATAATATATTTATATGAGATATTTGTTCAACTTCAGCATTACGGGAGGACCGCAATCATGCAACTATCTCAAGAGCAAATGGTTAAGCTTTTGAAAGGAAACTACACGTTTTCCTTGTGGAGTATATCTATGCTAATAACGCGCCTGAAGGGAGTCTACGCGAACGATTCATCACCTACGTCTTTAGAGAGATGTACCGGTGAAATGAATGTTTTCGTCAATAAGTTCAAGAGTGTGATGGGCAACGATTATACACTTTTGCAGAAACTGTAACCGGAGAGGGAGAGTATGTTATGTTAATGACTTTTGATGAAACGTCAAAAAGGATTAGCGGCGGGGAATTGCTCCATATCGCCGGAACGGAGGAGCTTCTCAAGAAGTTGCCCAGGGGTAACTGGGTCGGCGGCTCCACGGAGTATTTCATGGCCGGTGAGGGGGGCACGGTCTCCGGCGACCGGCTCTTCGTAACAACCTTCCCCTACACGGATTTCTCTATCAAATCCTACGGCGAGGGAGGCATAAAAGACGTGGCGCTCGACGCTTTCGACAACGGCTTCTCAATAGCCATTGTCCCTTTCGACAGCGACGTCCACAAAACCTACGCCGAGAAGGCGCCGGGTTTCGAGGATATGTTCATAAAAAACGTGGCGGGGTGGATAGCCGGCCTCAATTTGAGCAAGACGGGGCAGACGCCCATCGCCGTCAACGGGCAAACGGGCGAGGCGCACACCGACAAGGCGGCGGTGCTGCACATCGGGGTGCCGGAGGACAAGGCCGTAACTATCGGCGTCATAAACATCTTCTCCCAAGACGAGGAGTCGCCGGTCATTGAGTTCCTCAAAGACGGTTTCTCCGCAATTAAGTGCCTCATAAACGGCAAGGAACTCTCTTTCGCCGACTACATCGCCGAGAACGGCATAGACACGAAGCTGCCGCTCGTGGGGGATTACTCCGGCAACGGCGTCAACATATCGTTCAAATCCGTGGGTAGCGGCATTGTGAACTTTTACGCGCCGGTATTCACCGGCATAAAGTACAGAATGGCGAAGGCGGTCCCCAACTACGCGGATGAACTCAACAACCACCTGGCCGACTTCCGCGACGCGCACTCGGTCTTCTCCTGCAACTGCATCCTAAACTTTTTATACGGGGAGCTTGAGGGCAAGAAAATAGATATGTTCAGGGGGCCTATAACATTCGGGGAGATAGCGTACCAGCTTGTGAACCAAACGCTGGTGTACATCTCCGTGCTGTAATCGGCGCCGGAATCACCGTACGCGGCGGGGAGGGCCTTGCGGTACCCCCGCCTTTTTTTTAGCGCCCCGTTGCTTTCAGCGTTTTACTTTATATTATTTTGATTGATTGTCAGATGTACTATTGATACTGCCCTTTGGATTGCTTCGTCGCTTCGCCCCTCGCAATGACGTCCCGCCTGTCATTGCAGGCCATTGCAAGCGAAGCAATCCGGAAGCCCTGAACCCCAAAGGAGGCGCAATGCTTACGGCATTCGTATCACTTAAAGTCCGACGGGACAGCATAAGCGAGATTGCCTCGCAACTGGCCGCCATAAGCGGCGTTAGCGAGGTCTACTCAATAGCCGGCCGCTTCGACCTGACCGCCATAATCCGTGTGCGGGACTGCGACGATTTGGCCGAAATCGTAACAAACAAAATGCTGAAATTTGAAGGCATCCTCGACTCCGAGACCCAAATAGCTTTCAGGGTACACTCTAAACACGACTTGGAAAGTATGTTCTCGCTGGGGGAAAACTGAGTAATGAACATCCCTCCCCCGCCGCCGACGACGCCGCCGACACCGCAACAGGCCGGACCGCCCCCGCAGCCCGGTCAACCGTTGCAACCCGGCGCCAAGGGCGGCTTCAAGATACGCAACGTGCTCAACACCGTCAACCGCACTATCCTCCAAGCCGGGGCGGTTCTAGGTAAGTACAATATAATAGAAGAGGTCGGGCGGGGCGGCATGGCGGTGGTCTACAAAGCCCTGCAAACCGACCTGAAACGCGAAGTAGCCCTAAAGGTCATGCCGGCGAACATCACCCTAAACTACAGGTTCGTGGAACGCTTCCTCAGCGAGGGACAATCCGTAGCTAAACTCAGCCACCCGAACATCGTCAACATCTACGAGATGTCCTCCGAAAACGGTGTCTACTACATCGCTATGGAATACATCACCGGCACAAACCTCTACCAGCACCTCAACGAAAACAAGCCTAAGCTGGTAGACGTTTTAGCTATCGTCTCAAAGCTCGCCGAGGCCCTCGCGTACGCGCATAGCCAAAAAATCATCCACCGCGACCTGAAGCTGAACAACGTCATCATGAAAGACCCGCTCACGCCGGTGCTCATAGACTTCGGCCTTGCCAAGGCGCTTGAAGAGTCCGACAGCGGCGGCGGCATCACGCGGACGGGCGAAATCATGGGTTCGCCGGCCTATATGGCGCCCGAAAGACTCATGGGCCGCGAAGTCGACCACCGCAGCGATATATGCTCGCTGGGCATAATGCTCTACGAGATGCTGACATTCAAAAACCCCTACCTCGACCAGCGCAACCTCCACCAGACAACCTACAACGTCATGGAGGCTAACCCCATACCGCCTAAGAAGCTCATCCCGTGGCTCCCCCTGGAAATAGAGGCCATCACCCTCAAGGCTATGGCCAAGGACCCGGACGCACGCTACCAAACGATGGAAGAGTTGCGCCAGGACATAATCCGTTACCAAAACGGCGAACCCGTAACGGCGAGGCCGCCCTCGCTCAAAAAACGAACGGCAAGCTATATGCGCAAGCGGTGGGCGCCTATCGCTATCACGCTACTCGTACTTATCTTCTCCGGAATCACCGGCGCCGGCTACTACATCCAGCGAAAGCGCGTGTTCTCGTACTGGCAGCTCTTCTACGCGCAATCCCTAAGCACCGCGGCGGGCGAATGGACGCTTGTGAACAGCGACAGCCTGCTTCAGGGCAAGTTGGAGGACGGTAACAAATCTTTCACCCTTTCGTCGCAGGGCTTTTCATTCCTGCGTCTTGAACAGCGCTTCAACCGCGACGTGATGATTGAGTTCGACATCTCCGCGCCATCCGATAACCTGCACAGGACCGGCCTCTTCCTCTTCGGCGACAGCCCTGAAAACGCGCACTGCGTACACATAAACCGAGACGGCTTCGGAGAGAGCGGAATAACCTATCCGGGGAGTCAGTTCCTCTTCAGCGACGTGGACCGCGGCACTATCCTGTGGCAACACGTCAACCGGGTCTCCGTGGAGCGTCAGCAAAATTCCATATCCCTAACGATAAACGGGATGCCCGTCGCCCGTGTGTACGACTTCTTCCCGACCATCGGCAAACACAACGAGAAGATAGGCTTCTTCGTTAAAGGCTCGGAGGCCACCGTCTCAAACGTCAGGGTATACCGCCGCGCCATCCCGCAGATACCCAGCCCGACGCTTATCGGCGACCGCTTCCGCGAACGCGGCGACTTCGAGTCCGCCATCGACGAGTACAACGGCCTGATGATAGACCAGTCGGCGCTCAACCTGACGAAAGACCTGCACCTGAATATTGCCGATTGCATGATACGCTTAGGCAAACACGAAGAGGCGATAAATATCCTCGACAAAAGCGCCCAACTCCACAGTAGCGACGCCCTGAAAGCCAAAGCGAGGTACCTGAGCGGGCTCTCCTACCTCTTCATGGGCGACACTGTAAGGGCGGAGGGGGCGTTTGCGGTGGTCACACGCTACTACAAACAGAGCACAGTGGGCTTTTCGATAATGGCGGCGGAAATCGCCCGATGCGCCAGACTCGTGAGCGCCGGAGAAACGGATTGGGCGCTGCGGGATATCGTGTCCAACGCCTCGCTCTATCCCAAGGCCACCCCCCACTGGGGCACGTTGCACCTGAGCATACTGGAAAAAATGGCGAGGGAAGGCAACGTAGACGGAGCCTCGCGCGTGTCAAATTCCATAAACGCGCTCTACGGCGATTACCCTGAAATAAAAGCCCGCGCCAAAATAGCCATGGCCGACGCCTACCTCAACGCCGGCCAAACGGCGACCGCATCGGATATGTACAACCAGTCAATCAACCAAAGCGCCTCCGACAACGTCTGGCGCTCATGGTACGCGATAGCCGACCTCTACGAGTACAACTTCGACTACGCGCACGCCCAAGCCATCTACACCAAGGTATGGAAAGAGGCGCCGCCCGCCTCCGTTATGCACTGGATGGCCAAAATCAAATGCGCCGAACAATCCGTCCGAGACACAGCCACATTGACGACAGCCCAAATGCTGCACGAAACGGTAGACGGCCCGCACCCGTTCCTGATGCCGAGAATCATCGCCGCCTACTACACAGACAGAATAACGGAAATAGAGTTCCTAAGCATTTGGGACAACCTGTTGCCGCAAGACTCGTGGAGCCTCTACTACGTAGCGCGAAAACTCCTCTTGCAAGGCAATCGGGCGGAAGCCATATCGGTAATAACGGTACTGCAACGCCAACTGCCGGTATCGTCGTGGCAGACGTTCCAGGTACAAAAGATTCTTTACGCACCCGATAAATGGAACTGAAAAAATTGAATCTTGATGTTCCCCGCGCGCGGCTATTATAACGGAGTTTTGACATCAACGCCGACGTCAACGGTTTTACAGCGTAATCCCGTAGACGAAGACCCCCAGTTTATCCGCCAGCGCGATTGTGTCGGCCATATCGTCCACTATCGTGCGCCCGGCCTCCACTATTACCCCGGTGATGTCGTACTTGGCTATCGTTTCCAGGGTTCCGGTGCCCACTACAGGGAGGTCTACCCTGTCGTCCTGGCCGGGTTCCATGATTTTGGCCATGAACCCGCCGCTACCGCCGCCGAGTTCGCGGCGTTTGGCTACGGCGCGTTTTACTATGTCGTCCGTGCCTTTGACGTTTTCGAAGGCTATTATTTCGCCCTTGTAGATGATGACGGCCTGGCCTACCCCGGTTCGGATGTACTTCAGGATAGTATCCCAGTTTTTCCTGAAGGCCTCGACATCTTCGTCACGCGGGGCTACCTTGCCCAGCGCGCCTGTGCCTATCAGCAGCTCCGGCATGACCGACTGGATGGACTTGACGGTCAGGCCGCTGCGGTCGAACATTGACATGATTATCGTGAAGAGGCCTTTGTGCCTGTTCTTCATTACGAGCAGGCGGGCGATGATTTTGGCGAGGTCGAGGGTCGGCCTGATTTTGGCTTTGGCTATGCCGCCTATCATTACCACGTCTTTAACGCCGTTGCGTTTGAAGAACTTTATAACCTTTGATATTTGGGTAACATAGAACTCCTCATAGCCGGCGCCGTCGGTTTCGTTTCTGAGGCTGTTGTCCACCTCGCCCTTTATCCCGGCGATGTAGAGGGCGTAGCCCTTTCGTTTCGCCCAGTCGGCGAACTGGAATGGGAGGCGGCGGTTTCCGGCTATCAGGCCAATCTTGGGGACGTTGCCGTTGGTTGTCATGCTCAATATCCTTTCTTTCGTGTGGTTTACGGGGGCGCGGCGGACGCTTTTACGCCGCGTCCGGCGCATTTGCCCGCACGGCGGAGTCCTGCCGCCTAGGGTATTATAATATAATATATCGGCGGCGCGGCTTCGGGTACAATGTAAAAAAAATCGGCCGTCACAAAAAATTTGGCAATTTTCCTACGCATTGTATATATTCTATGAAACGGCGCGGCGTCACCCGCGGCACCGGGGGAGTTTGTTTGCGCAAATTTTAGAGGGGGATCGCCTAAGCAATGAATTGGTTCAAAAACGCTAAAATACGCAATAAGTTTTTTATGATTTTCGGGGTATTCCTCCTCCTCATAGGCGGCGGGATGTCTTATGTCGTCTTCTCCATACAGGCCGTAACGGCCAAGTATGTGCGCATCACCGAGGGACCCAACCGGCGGCTTCTCTACGCCTCCGACGCCACCGTGGAGTTTATGAACATCCGCAGAACCAACACCACCATGAGCACCTATTTCGACAATCCGGAGGCGGCTAAGCTCCATTATATAAGGTGCACCAACTACAACGAGACGCTGCGGAAGCTACTCGGCGATTGGAAGGCGAATCTTCAGGGCGACCCCACCCTGACCGCCGACCAGCGAAGTACGCAGCTGTCTATCATAGAGGAGGTGCTTAACGAGTTGACGAGGTATATGAAGTTTGTGAAAGAGATGTACGAGGCGATGGTGTTGCAGCACGACAGGGACCGCATGGAGGAGTTGTACGTCAAGTGTACGCCTATCGGCGACCAGCTTGTGAACCAAATCGGCGGCAACCGCAACATGACGCAATTGTTCATAGACCATCAAATGGCCGAAGCCAATAAACGTACCTACGAGGCGGATACGGTCATCATGGCCCTCACCATAGGGATACTGGCGCTCTCGCTCTTCCGTGACCTGCTCATTTCTTACCTCATAACGTCGCCCATCGGGAAGATAAACCACTCCATCAGCGAGATTGAGAAAGGGAACCTGAAGTATGGGATACGGCTCCACCATAAGGACGAAATCGGGATGCTGTCAAACCACATCGGCGACATGGTCGACAAAATAGCGGAGATGAACTCCTCCATCGCGACCCTTGACAACTTGGACGTTATGGTTTTTATCACCGACCTGGAGTACAACCTCCTGTCTCTAAACGAACTATGCTGCAAGCTGGTGGGGGTGAACCGCGCGGCGAGTTTGGGCAAGAAGTGCTTCGAGGTAATAGCCGGTTCGAGCGAGCCCTGCCCGTTCTGCCCGCTGCCCGACCTGTTCCCGATGCGGGAGACCTTTCCGACAAGCCAATGGGAGCGGCCTCTCATGGTTGTGGGCAACGAGCCGGAAACGAAGCGGGAACTGTGGTACGCCTGCCGCTCCTCCATCATCCGTTGGACGGACGGGTCGCAAGTCCTCTTCAACGCGTACACAGACGAAACGATAATGAAGCAACACATGGAGAAGCTCTGCGACGTGGCGAACGCCGCCGAAGAGGCTTCGCGAATAAAATCTTCGTTTCTGGCCAACATGAGCCACGAGATACGGACGCCGATGAACAGCATCATCGGTTTCTCGGAACTGGCGCTCGACGACCAGACCATCTCCACAAAGACAAAGGATTACTTAGACAAGATAAAATCGGCGTCGGAGGGGTTGCTCGGCATCATCAACGACATTTTGGACATTTCGAAGATTGAGGCCGGGAAGGTAGTTTTGGAAAACATTCCCTTCGACCTGCACGAGGTCTTCAAGATATGTCAAAACATCATCACCCCCAAGGCCACGGCTAAGGGTATAAACCTGTTCTGCTACTCGGAGCCGACGCTCGGAAAGAAGCTCATCGGCGACCCGGTGCGCCTGCGGCAGGTCATCCTGAACCTGCTGACAAACGCCGTGAAGTTCACCAACTACGGCATGGTGAAGGTACTGGCATCGGTCGTGAACCAGACTATGGAAAACGCGACCATCCACTTTGAGGTGAAGGATTCCGGCATCGGGATGAACGACGAGCAGCTGGCCAAGGTGTTCGAGCCTTTTACGCAGGCCGACAACAGCACCACGCGCAGGTACGGCGGCACGGGACTGGGATTGACCATCACTAAGAACTTCGTGGAGCTTATGGGCGGCGACCTCAAGGTCGAGAGCGTCATAGGCATCGGGAGCAAGTTTCACTTTGACGTAACTTTCGCCACCTGCGACGAGAGCACTAAGACGGAGTCTTTCGGCGACGGTACGGGCGGCGGCTCGGCCGACATGGCGAAGCCTTACTTCAACGCCGAGATATTAGTCTGCGAAGACAACGAAATGAACCAAATAGTGATAACCGACCACCTGTCGCGAGTGGGTATAAAGGCGGTAATCGCCGAGAACGGCAAGGTGGGCGTGGAGGCGGTCGCCTCGCGGATGGCCAAAGGCGAGAGGCTCTTCGACCTGATATTCATGGACGTACACATGCCGGTGATGGACGGTCTGGAGGCGGTGAAGAAGCTGGCCGAGATGGACAACAAGATTCCGATAGTTGCCCTCACGGCGAATATCATGACCACCGACCGCGAGGCCTACAAAGCGCACGGCATGAGCGAGTACCTGTCAAAACCTTTCGCGACGCAAGACCTTTGGAATTGCCTGCTCAACTACATAAAGCCGGTGAAGCGTGAGGAGGCAAAGGCGCTTGCGCAAACTTCGGCGCCGCAAGCAGCGGCTCCGGCCCCTGCCCCAGCCGCGCAAACAGGGCCCCCCGCCGCGCAACAAGCCGCCGCCGCGGCGCAAACGGCGGCGGCCCCGCCGGTCCCACCGGCGGAATCCGAAGAGGACGCAAGACTGCGGATGCGCTTAGTATCGAACTTCTTAAAAGACAATAAGACAAAGGACGAGGATATCAGGAACGCCCTGGCGTCAGGCGACATCAAACTGGCGCACCGTTTGGCGCACACCCTCAAAGGCGTAGCCGGCCTGGTAGCGCAACCGGGGTTGCAGAGCGCCTCCTACGTAATAGAAAACGCCCTAAACTCCGGCGACACCGACACAGCCTCAAAAGGCCTCGGAAAACTCTCGGAGGAGCTGAAAAAATCATTGGCGGAGCTGACCGCAATCTCCGATTCCGCGCAGAAACAGGAAGAGGTCAAAGCGGAACCGGCGATAACGTTAGACAGATTCGAGGCCTTAGAGCTAATAGACAAGCTCCGCGCACTGTTGGAAAACGGCGATTCCGACTGCATGAGCCTGATAGACGGCCTGCGCTCAATACCGGAATCAAAGAAGTTGATAGAACAGGTGGAAGACTATGATTTCGAACCGGCATTAGAGACACTCGATGGAATAAAAAAGAATCTTATGAGTTGACAAAGAATTTGATTCTAATGATAAAGGAGTAAGAAATAGAAATGGATTTATCCGGTGACTCCAAAAAGCTAAGCATCCTGATAGTCGACGACGAAAAATCGAATATCGACGTGCTTAGCCATATCCTCAAGGATAAGTACAAACTGTACATCGCAAAGAACGGCGAAGGCGCTCTCAAAATCGCCCGCGACAATCTGCCCAACCTCATCCTCCTCGACGTCATCATGCCGGACATGGACGGATTCGAGGTATTGGCCGAGCTCAAGAAGTCCGAGCACACCAATAAGATACCGGTAATCTTCATCACGGGGCAGGACAGCAAGGAAGCGGAAATCAACGGTCTCAACAAGGGCGCGGTAGATTACATAACAAAGCCTTTCCATAGCATGATAGTGGAGGCGCGTGTAAACACCCACATGAAGATTGTGGAGCAAATGCGCATAATCGAGCGTATGAGCATCATGGACGAACTGACCGACCTGCCCAACCGGCGCTACTTCAACGACCAGCTGGCGCGGGAGTGGGGCCGGGCTATCCGTGAAACGCTGTCCATAAGCCTGTTGATAATAGACGTGGACAAATTCAAGGTGTACAACGACACTTTCGGCCACCCGCAGGGCGACACGCTGTTGCACACTGTGGCCGGCGTCTTCAAGGAGGCGCTGAAGCGTCCGGCCGACTTCGTGGCCCGCTGGGGCGGCGAGGAGTTCATAATGCTGCTGCCCGGTTCCGACTTGGAGGGCGCTTTGAACGTTGCGGAGCGGGTGCGGTCGTCGGTGGAATCCACCATCATACCGTGCGTCGACGGCACATCCACGAGCGCCACGATAAGCATAGGCGTCAACTCGGAACGCCCGATAATCCACCTGCCGGCGGCCGGATTCGTCTCCAGAGCCGACAAAGCGCTGTACGAGGCCAAGGAGTCCGGAAGAAACAGGATTTGTGTTTACAAAGAAGGAATGTAGGGGACAGCGGTCATTGCGGGTTCAACCGGGAATGACATTGGACAGCCCCTAATGTTTTCAGTTTCTAACACTTTTTCGAGGATACCGCCTTGCCGCAATCATCATCCCGTCGCGGATTCGCCGCGCTTCTGTCGTCCGCCGTGTTGATGCTGGCCGGTTCCGCCGCCGTTCAAAGGGCATCGGCTGACTCTAACCTCTTCCCCGTCCCCGATGTCATAAAAAACAATGTGGCCTTTTGGATACGCATCTACACGGAGGTATCCCTGCAGGAAGGGCTTCTGCACGACCGCGACTACCCGCAGGTAGTCTACGAGAAAATTCCTAACGGCGACAGGACGGGGAAGAAGCTCGGAGAGTTCATTGACCAGCGCCGGAAAGTCTATATCGACGCCATCGCCGCCGTGCGGGACTCGGCGCCGGCCAAGTGGGGGGCGGAGGCGAAGCGCGTGGCGGAGCTTTTCAAATCGGCGCCGGAGGGAGCCATCGCGGGCGCCGAGGAGCGCCTCCGTCACCAGGGCGGCCAACGCGAGCGCTTCAGGCTGGGGCTGTCGCGGTCAACGATGTACCTTGACACAATATCCGCCATACTCAAGAAAAACGGCGTCCCGGACGAGTTAAAGTATCTGCCGCACGTGGAGTCGTCGTTCGACGCCGAGGCCTACTCCAAGGTGGGCGCGGCGGGGCTGTGGCAGTTCATGCGTTCGACCGGCAGGCTCTACATGAAGGTCGACTATATGTTCGACGAGCGGCGCGACCCAATCATCTCCACAAACGCCGCGGCGAAGTTTTTGAAAGCCAACTACGATATGCTGGGCGCGTGGCCGCTGGCAATCACCGCCTACAACCACGGCCCCAACGGCATACGCGGCGCCGTGGAGAAATTAGGCACCCGCGACATAGCGGTCATACTGCAAAAGCACGAGAGCGCCTCTTTCCGCTTCGCCTCAAAGAACTTCTACAGCTGTTTCGTGGCCGTGTTGCAGATAATGGAGAAGCCGGACAGGTACTTCAAGGACGTCAAATACTATCCCAAGTTTGCGGCGACAGGGCTCAAACTGCCCTTCGCGATGAAACCCGACGCGCTATGCAAGGCCCTCGGCATAACCGAGGACGAGTTTAAAACACTCAACCCAAGCCTGCGCCCGGTGGTGTTTTCGCAGAAGAAACCGATAACCGCCGGCTACAACGTAAACGTGCCAAATCGTATAAGCTCGGAAACGGCGGTGGCCGCCCTGAACCGCACTCCCCTGCCCATGCGGGCCACGCCGAAAGAGGCGGCGGAGTCGGAGACGGAGGGCTACTATACTATTGTAAGCGGCGACAACCTCGCGGGCATAGCAAAGCGCCTGGGTGTTCAGATGAGCGAGCTCGCTGCGGCGAACAACATTACGAATTCGAGCAAAATACAGGTAGGGCAAGTGCTGCTGATACCGTCGGGCGAGGCGAGCGGATGGGGCGCGACAATTACCGCGTCAACGCCTAAGCCCGCGCCGGCAAAGGCGGGGGCTGTCGATACAGCAAAGGCCGTCGCCGCCGTTGCCGATACGGCGAAGACAACCGCCGCGTCTAAATCCGTATCAATGACAGCGTCGGTTAACACCGCGAAAACCACGGCTGTTGACACCGTCAAAGCAGTATCGGCCGATACCGCGAAAGCTACGGCGGTTGCGAGTGTTGTTGATACTGTAAAAGCGGCGCCGGTCAATGCCGCGAATACAATATCCGTCGATACCGCGAAAAAAGCTTCGGCAATTGTTGATACGGCAAAAACTGTCAGCGTATCAACGCCCGCAAAATCAACGGAACCGGCGTTGTTAAGTAATCTAAGGATAACGATAAAGTCGCCGTCTTTCGAGCGTACCGCGCCGACAGTCGCGTCCGTACCAACACCGCCGGTTCCATCAACAACGCCGCCCGTATCAACACAACCTACTATGTTAACGCCGCCTACACCGCCTGCGGCGGTTACGGCGATCGACACCGCCACCGCCAAACCGGCTAAGATAAACCCCAACGTAAAGCCCGACCCCGACCCAACCTTCAACGCCGACGTCTACGACCTCGGCATGACCGTGGCCCCAGGCGGTTCAAGCGTCCGCGTCCGCGTCTCCGTCGACGAGTCCATCGGGCGCTTCGCCGAGTGGATGCGGGTGAACATAAGCGACATCCGCACCGCCAACAATATGGCGGAGAACGCGGCGTTGCCGCTTGGGACGTTCATCTCCATCCCCATACGCTCGTCAACGAACATCAAGCGCTTTGAAGTCAACCGCCTGCAGTACCACCTGGCGATAGAGGAAGACTTTTTCGCCCGCTTCAACGTGGTAGACTTCGAGCAACGGACGGTTAAACCTGGCCTAAACTTATGGAGGATATGCCGCGACGCCCAGATTCCAATATGGCTGCTGAAGAAGTACAACCGCGGGATAAACTTCTACGCCATGCAACCCGGCAGCCCCCTCTGGATACCCAGGGTCGGCGTCAAGGACGGTGTCTCAAGCACAGGAAACGAACTCGACCCGGCGGTATCGGAAGCGGAGGAGGCGGAGGGTCAATAATGTTGGATTTTTGTGTGGATAAATATTATATTTAGTTGTTGCGCAGGGGAATCCACTACGCGTTTTACCAATAACCGAACCATTATCAACGCAGGAGACTTACTATGAAATGTTGTTCTGCCGTTTTAGTTGCCGTCGCAGTGTCGGCTATCCTTCTTCCCGGTTGCAAGCAATCCGGTTCCTCCACATCGGGCGGGGCGCTTATCGGGATTGCTATGCCGGAAACGCACGTCACGCACTGGGTCAAGGACGGGGCCACGCTCAAGGCGGAGGCGGAGAAGCGCGGGTACCACGCGGAGGTCCAGTTTGGGGACGCCGACCAATCCATACAGAATAGACAGATTCAAACCTTGCTTGGGTTGGACGCCAAGTTGCTTATCGTCGGAAGCGTAAGCGCGGATGTAGCCCCCGCCATCGCCGAGGCTGCGCAGAAGAAGACGGTAGTAATCGCTTTTGACCGGCTTATCCAAAACTCGGCGGACTACGACTACTTCATAACTTTCAACGGCGACAAAATCGGGGTGTTGCAGGGTCAGAGCCTCGTCGACGCGCTGGGACTCGAAAACGCCGACCCTAAAGCGCCAAAGAGTCTCGCCCTGTTCGCCGGCTCAATAACCGACGCCAACGCCTTCTCTTTTTACGACGGCGCCATGAGCGTGCTCAACCCGTACATAGAGAAAGGCGTCCTTAAAGTAATAGGGCCGTACCCCAAAACCTCCGCCGACAGAGACGCTTTCGGGAAGATCGCCACCGGCTGGCAAAGCTCAACCGCCAAGAACCTCATGGACAACCTGCTGAAGAACGAGGCGAAGAACATAACCTTAAACGCCGTGCTCTCCCCTAACGACAACATAGCCCGCGCTATCATAGACGTCTGCCGGACGGACGCGAAGTACAAGGGCAATCTGCCCTTAGTCACCGGCTTGGACGGGGAGTTTGAGTCGATGATGCTCGTAAAAAGCGGCGAGCAGCTTTGCACGGTATTCAAGAACACCACGCAACTCTCGGAGGCGGCAATCGTCCTGGCCGACCAGATACTGAAAGGCCAAACCCCGGACATCCCCGGCGCGTACTTAGCGGAAGGCCCGCTGGAGAAATTGGGCGACACGGGGAAAAAGGTGGTAAAGACATACCTGATAGACCCTGTCCTGGTGACTAAAGAAAACATAAACGTCCCCGTCGACGCCGGCTTCTACACGGCTTCGGAGAGCGAGGCGCTTAGGTAAAGGCTGTGGGACGGCATATATCAACATAAATACCGGCATAAACGTCAATTTCAACATAAATAAGGCTTAACGGCAAGGAGGTTACCTCGGTGAATATTGTGGTGTGTATCAAGCAGGTTCCAGGCACTACCCAGGTGAAAATCAACCCGGAGACCGGTACGCTTATCCGCGACGGCGTTGAAGCGGTGGTCAACCCGTTCGACGAGTACGCCATTGAGGAGGCCGTCCGCATAAAGGAGCGGGTCGGCGGGGGGACGGTCAAAGTCATCACCATGGGGCCGCCGCAGGCCGACGCGGCGCTTCGGAGCGCCATATCCGTGGGCGCGGACGAGGGGTACCTCATCTCCGACCGGGCGTTTGCCGGCTCCGACACCTGGGCGACCTCCTACACGCTTTCGAGCGCCGTCAAAACACTGGGCAAGGTAGACCTCATCATCTGCGGCAAGCAGGCTATCGACGGTGACACGGCGCAGGTGGGGCCGGGGGTGGCGGAGATGCTGAACATCCCCTTCGTGGCCTGGGTGCGGAAGGTGGAGGAAATCACCGACACGTCCATAAAGGTAGAACGGCTCATGGAGGAGGGGTACGATGTGGTCGAGATGCCGCTACCGGGGCTTATCACCGTCGTTAAAGAGATAAACGAACCGCGCCTTGCCTCGCTCAAGGGCAAGATGAAAGCGAAAAGCGCGGAGATTAAGAAAATAGACACGACAAATATGACCGTCGACCCGGAGCGCGTCGGGCTAAAGGGCAGCCCCACGCAGGTCTTTCGCTCGTTTGTGCCGGAGCGTAAGAGCGGCGGGGAGAAGATTAGCGGGGAGGCCGCGGAGCTTGCGCAAAAGGCGGCGGCCGTCATCCAAAACCTCGGCGTTGTAAAGTAAAGGAGCGTTTATAATATGGGAATACAAGTCTCTCTTGAGAAGTGCATCGGTTGCAGTTTATGCGTGAGGGCGTGCGCCCTCAACGCGATAACCGTCGCCGAGAAAAAAGCGGTTATAGACACCGCGAAGTGCAATATGTGCGGGGTTTGCGTCGAGGCCTGCAAGAAGTACGGGGCGATAACCATAACGAAGGATTCAAGCGCGAAAATCAATGTGAACGACTACAAGGGCGTCGCGGTCTTCGTTGAACAGCACGAGGGCAAGGTCGCCGGCGTGTCGTTTGAGATGTTGGGCGAGGGGCGCAAGCTGGCCGACCAATTGGGCGAGAAGCTCATCGCCGTGCTGCTCGGTTCGGGGATGGAGGCGGCGGCGAATGATTTGGTGAAGTTCGGGGCGGACAAGGTCGTCTACTTCGACTCTCCGGAGCTTGCTCGGTTCAGGGACGACACCTACGCGGCGCTGATGTGCGAGTTTGTTGACGCCGACAAGCCGGCGATTCTCCTGGCCGGAGCGTCGGCCATAGGCCGGTCGTTCATCCCCAAAGTGGCGGCGCGTGTCTGGGGCGGGCTTACCGCCGACTGCACGAAGCTCGATATCGACACGGAGAAACGGTTGCTGCTCGGCACACGCCCGGCGTTCGGGGGCAACCTGATGGCCACGATTATCGCCCCGCACCACAGGCCGCAGATAGCCACGGTGCGCCATAAGGTGATGAAAGCGGCGGTACGCGACGACAGCCGCGCCGGCGAAGTAGTTGTGAAGCGTGTGGACGCAAGCAAAATCACCGAGCGGACAAAGATTTTGGACTTTGTCAAGGAGGTGGAGTCCACCGTAAACATCACGGAGGCGGACATCATCGTATCCGGCGGGCGCGGCATGGGGAAGGCGGAGAACTTCTCGTACATCCGCGACTTGGCCGAAGCGTTGGGCGGCGCGGTAGGCGCCAGCCGCGCCGCGGTAGACGCCGGCTGGATTCCGTACAGCCACCAGGTCGGCCAGACGGGAAAGACGGTCTGCCCCAAACTGTATATAGCATGCGGGATTTCCGGGTCGGTACAACACATGGCGGGAATGCAGTCTTCGGACTTCATAATCGCCGTCAACAAAGACCCGGCGGCGGACATCTTCCATATAGCGAATTTGGGGCTGGTCGGCGACGCGCTTCAGGTCTTGCCGGAACTCACGAAAGCCTTTAAGGAACGGAAATGACGTTGGATTTTGTATGTACAATAGCGGGCGACCAAAGGTCGCCCCTACAAGCCGAATTGCGAATGTGTTAACGTTGTAGGGGCGAACTGTGTTCGCCCGTTGTCGTGTGAACAAAAATCGTTGATAAAGATAAAGGTTATCAATATATGGACAAACCGTTATTATCGCTGGGAATGCCCAAAGGCAGCCTTGAAGAATCCACGTTCTCCCTGTTCAACAAGGCCGGGTTCAACATCAAGCGCGGGAGCCGCTCCTACTACCCGGAATGCGATGACCCGGAACTCGACCTCATCGTCATGCGCCCGCAGGAAATTCCGCGCTACGTCGAGCAGGGTATCATCGACGCCGGCATCACCGGCCAGGACTGGGTTGCCGAAAACGAGGCGGATATCGTCGAAGTGACGGAACTTCGCTACAGCAAAGCCTCGCGGCAGAAGTGCCGCTGGGTGCTCGCCGTGCCGGAGGACAGCCCGTTCCAACGCGCCGAGGACTTGGCCGGCAAGCACATCGCCACGGAACTCGTGGGAACAACCAAACGCTTCTTCGATGCCAAAGGCGTAAACGTCCGTGTGGAATTCTCGTGGGGCGCGACGGAGGTCAAACCACCGCGCCTGGCGGACGCGATTGTCGACATCACCGAAACAGGGTCGTCGCTAAAAGCAAACCGGTTACGAATTATCGATACGTTGATGGAAACATGCACCGTCATAATCGCCAACAAGACGGCGTGGGCGGACGGGAACAAACGCGGCAAGCTCGAAAATCTCACCATGCTGCTACACGGCACGCTCGACGCCGAGAACTACGTCGGCCTGAAGTGCAACGTGGAGGAATCGGGGCTCGGCAAAATCATATCCATACTGCCGGCGTTGCACAATCCGACGGTGTCGAAGTTATCGGACGGGAATTGGTGCGCCGTGGACACCATACTGCCTGCCCAACAGACCAAGCAAATAATTCCGCTCTTGAAGCGGGCGGGGGCTTCGGGCATCATCGAATACCCTGTCAGCAAAGTTATTGCGTAAACCACACGCTCGCGGACCGGGTTGGTTCTCTTTGCCACCCCTGCCGCCTCCTTACCCTGTATCATTGAATCCGCCGCGTTTGGAGCGGTCGTAAACTCAATCGGCTTCAAACCTGTAGCCTATGCCTATCCTGGCGGTGAGACCGTGGCTGATTTTTGTGTCCGCCAAAGCGCCGGCCTCTTTCACTAAGCTTCTCTCAGTGCTGTTTTTCCACCCAATACCATACAATACGACAGGATGTAAATACACCCTTTCGCTCAAATTGAAATCACCGCCCGCGCCGGCTTTAAACCATGTCCTGCTCCACCTGTTGGCCCCCAAAAACCTTATATCCCTCGTTATGATGGTACAGATTTCATACTCAACGCCGGCCATAGGGAACAATTTCACCGCTTCGGACACATCATACGGGTATTTCAGCCACAAGCCTATGTTAACGTTCAACGCGGACATATTCTGCTCCCATTCGGAATTCATAGACACGCTCGTTGTGCCCATCGGTCTGTCATTGATTACACGGATGCTATCATACGTAACGGTAATGGTGGTATCCGCCCCAACAGTAATCGAACTCCTTACCGTATCGGTCACTGTTCTTTCAATTTTATAAATAGACTCCCTCGGATTCATTCCAACCACCGTACTTTTCCAAGTACCGCCCATGTACACGAGCCCAACCGAGGCTTCGGCGTATTTAGAGGCGAAAAACACCCCGCCGCCGACGCTGTAATGAGGAGTGAACATCTCTCTGGTATTCGGCACTTTTCTATTTAATGTCACCAACGAATCAGTACGCTCGCCAACTAACCCCGAATCACCCGTAAACGACCACCACACCGTATCATACACCACCACCCGTAGCGGTGGTTCGTCTTCCACCATATCAATAATCTCAGTCTTGCGTATCTCATGCTGGTGCGCGGTCTTGACCGACACAAATTTCGGCATTACCCTCACAAGCATCGTATCAGCCACAATCGACATGACATCGCCTTTGAACCCGCCACCAAAATTATTGCTGAACACCCCCCCAACACCGATGCTCCACTCCTGCGCTGAAACCGCCGACGCCGCGCCCAATATCAGCCCGGCAACCATTGCGACAGCAATTACTTTCCTCATTACCTCACCCCTTTCAAGTAAAAAATATGGTATTGCCGCCGATAACGCCAAGACCGCAAACCCGCTCCGTAACGATGGCATCGTTATCTATAGTAATATAATAACGGGGATTCCGAAAGTCAATATAATAAGTCAAAGTCTTTAATTTTTTTTAAGCCGCCGGCCAAACCGCGACTTTACATGGATTTTACATACTTTTTTCCTGCGTTTAACACGCGATTTTTGCCTTTTTCATTGCGAATAAAGTATATTTACCTAGCGTTTGCTATTTTTGACTTTTAAGAAAGGCCAAAAAACATGGAACACCGCGACAAGACATCCGAGACATTCAAAATCGCGCTGCTCGGATACTCCCGCAAAGACTTTGACTACATAACACGCTTAGTCAACCTAATCGACTTGGGCAAACCGTTGAAGCTACTCGCGGGCGACCTGTCAAAGATGCACAATGTCCAATGCAACCTCGCCATCGCGATTTTGGACAACATCTCCAACCTCGACGCCTACAACAGCCACGTCGCGCTCGTCAAACAAAAAAGCTCCAATCCGCCGGTCATTTGCGCGGCGCGCGAGTCCGACCGGTCCATACTCGACAGCTACCGCATCGGCGTAAAAGCGGACCACATCATCTTCATGCCTGTTCAGTTGGAACGTTTCGCCGCGGTAATCCACCGCCTCGGCATCGGCGCGGCGGCGGACGGCGGCTCCGGCGATACCACGCCGCCGTCGGCAACCCGGAACATTCTAACGCTCACGCCGTCGGCAATCCGGCTCGGAGAACTCTTCGTAAAGAGCGGCCTCATCACAAAGGAAGACTTGGACAAGGCCCTGGGGCACCGGAAAACGACCAACCTGCACATATTCGACGCGCTCATCGACCTCGGCATCATCACCGAAAACCAAAAGATTGAGAGCCTCGCCGAGCAGCTCAAGACTACCGTGGCTACGCCGCGGCATTACGCCGCAATCGACCTCAATGTCGCGGCGCTCATACCGGAACACACGGCGCGGCGCTTCAACTGCATCGCGATAGAAAAACGCGGCAACGAATTAGTCGTGGCGGCTACGGACGTGCTTGACCTCAATATGCTCGACACGCTGCGCGATATGACCGATATGCGTATCACGGCTATCCTCGGCAAAAAAGAGGACATCGCAACCTCCAGGGAACTGTGCTACCGAAACATCGCGTCGCACAAAGACACCTCCCGCCTGACCGAGAATATGGACGAGCACGTGGAGTACGTCAAACGCAAGGAGAAAGAAAACGGCGACGAACAGGAAACGGCCGTCGCAGGCGCCGAACTCGGCATAATAAAGCTGGTCAACATACTTATCACCAACGCCATCCGCGACAGGGCGAGCGACATACACATAGAACCTATGGAGAACGAGCTGCTCATACGCTACCGCGTGGACGGGGATATGCGCAAGGTGATGTCGCCGCCAAAAAACTCGCACCCCGCAATCCTTGCCCGTATAAAAATCCTCTCCGACCTCAACACCGCCGAGCGCCACACGATACAGGACGGACGCATGACGATAAAGACAGGCCAACGCGAAGTCGACATCCGCGTCTCCATACTCCCCACAATCTTCGGCGAGAAAGCGGTGCTGAGCATACTCGACAAGGCGACGTTTGAAAAAAATACCGCAAACCTGGGCCTCACCCCCTACGACGAGCGAATATTCCGCTCACAAATCGCCAAACCGTACGGCCTCGTCATAGTAACCGGCCCAACCGGAAGCGGAAAAACCACAACGCTCTACAGCGCTTTGCAGGCGGTCAAAAACGTGACGAGAAACATCGTTACGGTAGAAGACCCGGTAGAGTTCCATATCGACGGAATAAATCAAATCAACGTGAACGCGAAGACCGGCATGACATTCGCGGCAACGATGCGGTCTATCCTGCGGCAAGACCCCGACATCGTCCTTATAGGCGAGATACGCGACGGCGAAACGGCGGACATCGCGATAAAAATGGCGCTGGCAGGACGCCTGGTATTCTCAACCCTGCACACAAACAACGCGGCAAGCTCCATAGCCAGCTTCACCGACATAGGCGTCCCCCCCCTGCTACTCGGTTCGGCGCTGAATCTAATAGCGGCGCAGCGGCTGGTACGAAAAATATGCCCGAAATGCAAAATCGAATATAAACCCTCCACAGAACTGATACGGAGTCTCGGACTTGACCCGGCAAATATCACGCAATTTTACAAAGGCAACGGCTGCGTTACCTGCAACGGCACGGGCTTCGCGGGACGCACGGCGATATTCGAGATGATGCAAATCACAAAGAATATCCGCAAACTGCTCCTGAAGAACGCGTCAACGCTCGAAATTCATGAGGCGGCCGCGGCGGAAAATATGAAGACGTTACGACAGGCAGGGCTGGAACTGGTGATGAACGGAACGACAACGATTGAGCAGGCGCTGGCGGCTACTATTGATATTTAGGAAGAGCGTCTACGCGACGACTTTTTGGAACGGCTTGATTTGCGCCTGCCGCTCTTGCTCCTTTCTCTACGCCGCTTTCGTGAAAACAGCAATACTGTGAGGAACAACCCCACCGCCACCGCAATCAGCAACGCGACACCCTCCACTATGGAGGAGATATCGCCCATCATGGCGCCAACCGCTTGCCTCGCAACATTCGCGGCGATGTCGTTGCCGGCGTCTTCCATACCGGCCTACAAACCCAATTTCGCCAGTTTCTCAAACAGCTCTTTCTCCTCGCGCCCCAGTTTTTCCGGCGTGTTGATATGCACCTTAACAAGCAAGTCGCCCCTGTTCTTGCCGCGATACTCCGTCAATCCCTTCGATTTCAGTTTAAATACCTTTTCGGAGTGCGTACCGCCTGGAATTTTCAGACTGACCTTGTCCTCCAGCGTGTTGATGGTC
Source organism: Chitinispirillales bacterium (assembly GCA_031283085.1). Lineage (GTDB taxonomy): Bacteria > Fibrobacterota > Chitinivibrionia > Chitinivibrionales > Chitinispirillaceae > GUT77. The sequence goes on from JAITCM010000034.1 coordinate 32,174, forward strand.
TTTGAGCACCCCAGCGCCGCGTCGGAAAAGGTGATGTCGAGTTTGCAACTCAAATCTATGCCGTGGCGGGTGAACGTCTCGTGCGGCTTCTCGTGCAATACGACTATGAGGTCGCCCGACTCCCCCCCTCCCCTACCCGCGTCGCCCCTGCCGGGTACACGAATGTAGTTACCCTCCTCCACGCCCGCCGGAATGTCCACCGACACGGTAGACTCGGATTGACGCAGCCCGCTGCCGCCGCACGCCGCGCACGGGTCGGAGACCGTCTGCCCGTCGCCGCGGCAGACAGGGCAATCCGTCTCCTGAACCATCTGACCGAAGAAAGAGTTGGAGACGTGGCGCACACGACCGTTGCCGCCGCACTTCGCGCACGTCGTACGCTTGCCGGACTTGGAACCGCTGCCGCCGCACCCCTGGCACTTGTCCAAACGCCTGACCTTTATGGTCTTCTTCACGCCGGTGGAAATCTCCTCAAGCGTGAGCCCCAGCTTGACCTGCAAATCGTTGCCCCGCGTCCCCCCGTGCCCGCCCCCGCGCCGCGTACGCGAACCGAAGCCGAAAAGGTCGCCGAAAATAGAATCCCCGCCGAAATCGTTCATGAACGCCCGCAACGCGTCGGAGAGGTCAAAACCGCCGCTAAACCCGCCGTATCCGGCGCCGCCGCCCTGCGTACCCTCAAACGCCGCGTGCCCGAACTTGTCGTACTGCGCCCGCTTCTGCGGGTCTTTCAACACCTCGTAAGCCTCCGTAGCCTCGCGGAACTTCTCCACCGCGGTCTTGTCTCCTGGATTCTTGTCGGGATGGTACTTCACGGCAAGCTTGCGGTACGCCTTTTTTATATCGTCGTCGGAAGCGCCTTTGGGGACATTTAGAATGTCGTAATAGTCCGCTTTTGCCATATCAACCCCCACTGCCGCTTGAAACGACAACTCGAGCGTGTTTTATCACTTTGTCTTTTAACTTATAACCGCGCTCAAAGACTTCGGCTACGCAATCGACCGGGATTTGAGCGTTTTGGACTTTCATCAGGGCGTCGTGTATCATCGGGTCGAAAGGCTCGCCGGTCACCGCGAAAGGGGTCAGACCGTTACGGGTCAGCACCTCGTCATACTTCGCGAAGATGAGCTTCATCCCCTCGTAAAAAGACGCGAATTCACCGCCGGTATCGCCCGACTTCAAGGCCCGCTCGAAATTCTCTCGCACATCGACCATCTCCAAAATCAACTTCTCGTTGGCCGCGGAGACCACGCGCTCGTACTCCCTGGAGGAACGACGCTTGTAGTTGTCGAACTCGGCCATCAGGCGCAAATACCTGTCCTTGCCAGCCTCAACCTCCCGGCGTAACGCCGCAACCTCGTCGGTCGCCCCACCGTTATCAACAGACGCAGAACCGGTTCGAGCATCGACAGCCTCGACATCCGGTTCCGACTGTTCGGCATATTCAACAGGCCCGGATACTTTCGGCGCCTCCGGCGTCACTTTCATTGATTCTGTTTTTTTACGCTTTGAGCCTGACATTACATCATCCCCATTCCGCCCATGCCGCCCATGCCACCCATGCCACCCATGCCACCCATATCCGGCATACCTCCTCCGCCGCCGTGAGCGGAACACGTCTCAACCGGAATGTCGCAAATCACGCACTCCGTAGTCAACACCAAACCGGCTATGGACGCAGCGTTTTCCAACGCGGTTCGGGTCACTTTCGTCGGGTCAATCACGCCGGCCTTTACCAAGTCCTCGTACTTGCCGGTGTAAGCGTTGAAACCGTAGGCCCCCTTGCCGCCCTTTACGTCATTGGCCACCACCGAAGCCTCCAAACCCGCGTTGGCCACTATCATACGCAACGGTTCCTCGCAGGCGCGGCGGATTATGTCTACGCCAATCTGTTCGTCGCCGGTCAGCTTCAACCCGTCCAAATCGGACGCGGCCCTGATAAGCGCCACGCCGCCGCCGGCGACGATGCCCTCCTCCACCGCGGCGCGGGTCGCGTGCAGGGCATCCTCAACACGCGCCTTCTTCTCCTTCATCTCCGACTCCGTCGCCGCGCCGATGTTGATTACCGCCACGCCGCCGGCCAACTTCGCGAGACGCTCCTGCAACTTCTCACGGTCGTAGTCGGACTTCGTGTCCTCAACCTGCTTCTTTATGCTGCCCACACGCGCCTTTATGTCCGCCGCCTTGCCCGCCCCCTCTATTATGGTAGTGTTCTCCTTGTCGATAACAACGCGCTTCGCCTTGCCCAACATATCGACGGTCGCGTTTTCGAGCTTGTATCCCGCCTCCTCGGAGACGAGCGCCCCGCCCGTCAACACCGCGATATCCTCAAGCATCGCCTTGCGCCTGTCGCCGAAACCCGGCGCCTTGACGGCGGCGATTTTCAACGTGCCGCGCAGCTTGTTCAATACCAAAGTCGCCAGCGCCTCACCCTCCACCTCCTCGGCGATGATGAGCAACGCCCGCCCCATCTGCGCAACCTTTTCGAGGATGGGCAACATATCCTTCATGCCGCTAATCTTCTTATCATACACAAGGATAAGCGCGTCTTCAAGCACACACTCCAGCGTGTCGCCGTTTGTCACAAAGTAGGCCGAAGTGTAGCCGCGGTCAAACTGCATCCCCTCAACCACCTCCAAATTAGTATCAATCCCCTTAGCCTCTTCCACGGTAATGACCCCGTCCTTCCCGACCTTGTCCATGGCGTTCGCAATCAAATCACCTATCTCCGCGTCGTTGTTCGCGCTTATCGCGCCGACCTGGGCTATCTCGTTCTTCCCGGAGATGGGCTTTGAATCCTTCTTCAGCCTCTCAACGATAACTTTGACCGCCTTATCAATCCCGCGCTTGACAGCCATAGCGTCGGCCCCCGCCGTCACGTTCTTTATGCCGAGGCGGGCGATTACCTGCGCCAATACCGTGGCGGTAGTCGTCCCGTCCCCCGCCGCGTCGGAGGTCTTGGAGGCCACCTCCTTCACCATCTGCGCCCCCATGTTCTCGAACTTGTCCTCAAGCTCTATCTCCTTGGCCACGCTGACGCCGTCCTTGGTAACGGTCGGCGACCCGAAACCCTTGTCCAAAACCACGTTGCGCCCCCGCGGGCCGAGGGTCACACGAACCGCGCCGGCCAGAGCGTCCACCCCCCTGAGCAGCTTTTCACGGGCCGATACGTCAAAAGACAGTTGCTTTCCTGCCATTGTTCCACTCTCCTTAAGGTTATGTTTCTTAATTTTTTTTAAACAATGACATAAACTAACTTTTGCGCACACGGAATGTCAAATTTTTTTTTAGCGGTCTTAAAACACGACGAGAGCTATAAGTCCGTATTGTCCGACAAGAACAATTTTTTGCATTTTTTCACTACCGTCCCATATGAAAAAAAAAGGCGCTCGTGGAATTGTTAATAATTGGAATTGCGGAAAGTCCCGCCAGGGACGTTACTCTATTAACCGGCGGTTTTAACCGCCGGTTCTGGGACGCCGCGAAACCGGAAAGTCCCGTTAGGGACGACACATTGGTTTGAAGCGAAATAAAAGCGGATGTGTCGTCCCTGGCGGGACTTTGAGATACGGCGGGACGCTAATCAGACACCGGCGCGGGTGCCCGCAATTACCGCTCCGCCGTTACCGGCCTGATCTCCGCCGGGGTCAACTCAACAGCCGCGCTGGACTGCGGGTTTACCTCCGTGCCGCTATGCCGGTATTCGCGGTTTTTCAGCATCCAAAGTCCTTAACGCACCGCGCCGAGAAGCCGTTGCTCTTTCGTAGCCGTTCTCGTTCACTTTGTCGTTGTTGTAGTTCATGTTCCGGTTGTACGCGTTGCCGCTCCCGTTCTCCGTAGCCGACCACCAGTTGCCGTTGTTGCCGGCATTGTTGAAACCGCCGTCGGAGTTACGGCGGCC
>JAITCM010000044.1 GCA_031283085.1 Chitinispirillales bacterium
GGGGTTACGTTTTCTACCGAGCGGCGCACCCCTAACGGGGTGCGTCCCAAAAGACGTTACGCTAACATCAAAAGCAAGACCACACCAACAATAAAAATACCCCTTCCCACCATAATTCCTGAAGAGCCATATATTTAGCCTCATCTCCTCGATTTCGGCGGTCTTTGCGTCTATTGCGTTCCCGCCTTTCGTCTTCGTGAACACCATTATAGTATTATCGGCATCTTCGCCCCGGTACTTGACCCTTTTGTTTCGGCGGGGGGCACAGTACCGGTGTATATATTACAGGCAGTATATATCTACAATATATATTATTTTGATGAGGAAATCAAGAAAATTTGATTTTACCGCCTAAGCCCCACGGTAACGCTGACCGACGCCCCTCCCCCGCCCGGAGCAATCGATAAGTCCGTCCCCAAGTCGATTTTTGCGTTGAAATCGCTCAGGTAGGCGTCTACCACGGCGTCGAAGATGGAGTACAGGTAGGCGACGAGCGATAACCACAGGTATGTGTTGCGGCTGGAGAAGGCGCTGTCGTAGCGGGATTTCCAGTAGCTCAGGTAATCCGCGCGGTAGGCGTACTGCGCCGATGTCGAGTCCCGCATTTGGTTGTACCTGTCCGACGCCGCGCTCATCAGCCGGTGTTGGTTGAAGGCCGTAATCGCCAAACCCGCCTGCGCCATCGCAAGCATACCGGCCTTGGAGGGGCGCTCGTTGTAGAGCTGGCCCAAGCCCAGAAACGGCACGGCGGAGAGAAGCCCGGCGGTCGTCGGGTTCTTCCCCATCCCACGCGCCGTAAGACCGCCGGCTTCAAGGGCGTCTAAAACGTTGTACAGGTACAGTCCCGCCGCCCAAGTAAGCGCGTTGTAAAACGTGTGCCTCGCCGCCCTCGCCTCAAAGTCAGCATCGTCGGCGCGGACCGCGTACCATCCTGACCGATAAAGAAGCGTATCGCGCGTAACGGTATCGCCGTCAACAGCCCAACCAAGCCCCCTGAGAGTATCCGAGAAATCTCTGAACCGCCGCGCTTCGGAGCGCCGGAGCGAGGACTCCCCCGACCAGTAAACGGCGAAGCCGGCTGCCCCGGCCTCCGCCGCCAAAAAAAGCCCGCCCATCACGTAACGGGACTGACAGGCCTGGCCGGAACCGGGAACGAACGCGGAGAGCGCGACGCCGGTATAGTTGACTGTCCGCACGGCTGGAAACGCTGAGGTATCAACGGTGGACGATACCAAATCAAGCCATACCGGTGCCGTATCAATTGACGATGGCGCCAATCCTGTTTGCATGGATGCCGTATCTCCGGCGGAACGTATCAATTCAGACCGTATTATTCCGGTATCAACAACATATTGTGTTACTTTACTTCGCGAAGCGGATGTATCGGCGGCAGGATGTATCAATTGAGACTGTGTTGATTTGGCGTCAGCGCCGGGGCGTATTGATTCGGATTGCGCCGTTCCCGTGTCAGCGGCAGGCCGCGTTAATTCTTCCGCCCGCGCCGTTCCCGTTGATACGGACACCACCGTCCATAGCATGACAGCGTATCTAGCGATAGCGGCAATAGAGTCTTTGTTTTTCACGTCACGCCACTACCCTGTTTTCCACCGGCTCGTCGCTTATTATCTCCCCGTCCCGCATCTTTATCAGCCGCTTGGCGTACATCGCGATGTCCGGCTCGTGTGTTACAAGGACGATGGTCTTGCCGTTGTTGTTCAGGTCTACGAAGAGGCGCATGACCTCTATGGAAGTCTGTGTGTCGAGCGCGCCGGTGGGTTCGTCGGCGAGGACGAGCGGCGGGTCGTTGACTATCGCCCTCGCTATGGCCACTCGCTGCTGCTGCCCGCCGGAGAGCTGGTTGGGCATGTGCCCCACGCGCCCGCCGAGCCCTACCTTCTCCAGGGCGCCGTGAGCGGCGGCGCGGTAGTTTAGCTTGGGGCCGTGGCGGTAGTGCATGGGCAGTTCCACGTTTTCGAGGGCGGTGGTGCGGGCCAACAGGCTGAAATTTTGGAAGACGAAGCCTAACTTGCGGTTGCGCAGGTCGGCTAAGTCGCGGCGGTTCATGCCGCGCACCTCCACGCCGTCAAGAAGATAGGAACCTTCGTCGGGCACATCGAGGCAGCCTATCACGTTCATCATGGTGGATTTGCCGGAACCGGAGGCACCCATTACGGCCACAAACTCGCCCTCGTGGATGGAGACGCTCACGCCGCGGAGCGCGTTTACCGTCACGTCGCCCATGGTGTAAGTTTTTACTATCGACGTTAGCTTTATTATGGTTTCCATTGAAAAAGTCTTTTACTTTCAGTATCTGAATATTATCGCTGTCATAACGCGGTGGCTTGAGTAGTTTTCACTAAACTTGAGCGACGATATACCCTCGGTCACGGTCTTGCTCGCCACCCCCCAGGTCCGGTAGTCGTATGAGAGTTCGAGGCCGATTCCCGATGTGAAAACACCTGCCCCGGCGGCTATCGTATGCCGGTTTTGGGCGACGCGCCAAGTGGTTCCTTTTCCGATAACGTAATCCCAGTCTATACCGTCTTCCCGATAACCTTCGTATTTGGCGATACGCGGAAAGAGGTCATACTCGTCAAAAGAGTATCCGGCGCGCAGCACAATCGGGAGATTGGGCACAGGCGCCTCAACGCCAAACCCCACGCCGGCCTTGATGTTTCTGGTTTGCAGGCCGTCGGGCATACTTTTAACATCCACGGACGGCAGTATAAAAGTGTACGGCAATGTGGCGCGAAGGTCAAACGCGGCGGTAAGCCACGGAAGCGTCAGTTCCGCCCCAATCGCGCCGGAAGGGGCGCTGTAGAGGCGCCCCTTGGAAGACGACGGCGATTTTTCTCTTTTACTGTCGGGAAACAATTTATAATATTGCGTTTCAACAAAGCCCACATTATCGACGACATTGACCTTCACGCCCACTTTCAAATTGTCAACGGGGTAGCAGAGCGCGCCGACAGCAAGCGCGTACCCCAAATATTTCCTTTGAAACTCCACATCGTAGTAATCGGTTAAGTACGGATATTTTTCGTATATATCTTCAGGAAAATCGCTTATTCTCTTCTGAAAGTTATACGCCTCTTCGGTTCCGCTGACTATCGAAAGCGTGAGGCCGACAGATATTTTCTGGGCCACTTGAATACCGAAAGCGGCGCTCCACCTGTTGAGGTCGCCGTCTCCCCCGCCGTCCAGGTTCATTGTTTCGGCGCCTTTTTTGTAAGTGTATACGGTAAAATCATCAAAGATGTACGGACGGTCAAAGGAGGCGGCAAGCGTAAGCCCGCCCTGCACCGTGGGGATGGCGGTCATCGCGCCGATTCCGCTCAAACGAACTCTATCCCTGTTATCGCTCAATTTTGCGCCGTTGGGAATCAATAATCCGGCGCCGGACAACCCGGATGTCCCGCTGATACGCATGGCGTCAAACGACGCCTGTGCCTCGCGAACCTGCAGAAACGCGAGCGCGGCGGGATTCCAGTAAACGGCGGAAAGGTCATTGGCGGCGGCGGTATGGTTGCCGGCGAAAGCCATGGCGCGGGCGCCGCTCCCAAGTTCCATGCCTGACCCCTGCGCGCCGGCGGAAGACGTTAAATACAACAACAACGACACAAACAGAACAATTATTCTTTTCATTTACATACCCCTCGGATTGCGTCTGGGCGGCGGACCCTGCGGCGTATCGTCCCTTTTTTGGGGCGGAGGCGTTTGTTGTTGCGGCAATTGCGGCTGGCTCGGCGCGTGGTTCGACGCTCCGTCCTGAGGCTTTGACATCCCCTGGCTTGAGTTTTCTTCCGTTGCGGACGGCGCCGGCGGCCTTATCGGCGACGGAGCCGGACTCAACGTTTTGAGACCGCCGGAAAACATCGGATTAGACGGCGTCGAAACGGCTCCGGTAGAAGCGCTCCCGGTAACAGGCGCGGAAACAGCGCCTTCGGACGGCAACACCACGCGCCCGTTACGCCTCGGAGGCGCCTGCTCATGTTTTGCCGCGCCGCTTCCCCCTCCCCCGCCGCCCCCCGTCCCCGTATTCGGCCCCGGATACGACGAACCGCCGTAGTAACGGCACGTTCCGGAAAACCTGTCGTAGTAGTAGTACGGCGGACACCCGCGGGTATCCCGCCACCCGTAACTGCTCCTGTACCACCAGGGCGTATTGTGGAAGTACAGCCAGCTGCTCGTATAGCTTGTGTAGTAGCACTTAAGTTCGGGATACCCGAAGAAATCGCGCTCCCAAACGCAAACCTGCCGGTTGCCGGTATACGGAACCTCCTCCCGGCAATCCCCGCAGCCGCCCCCCTTGCTCCCCGCCTCGGTCACTTCGCCCTGATATGACGCTAAACGGGTGTAGCAACCGCCAAAGGAGAACAGGCAGACAGCCGCTGTCAGTAATATCAACGATTTTTTCGAATGTTTCATGATACCACACCCCCAAATAATCATTAGTACGGACGCACACAATATAATATAGTATAATCCGGCGGCAAAAACAACTTCTCACGTCTCTGCTATCCGGCATTCTCCCCCAACCAGTCCAAATACTCCTTATTGCCGCCGATAATGGGTATTGATATGACGCACGGGCAGGTATACGTATGGAGGCGCTTGACGCGCTCCGCGAGCGCCTCGAATTTTTCCGTGGACGTCTTCACTATCAGGATAGCCTCGCTGTCCTCGTTGATTTCGCCCTCCCAGCGGTAGACTGATGTCATGTTGTCAATAACGTTGACGCAAGCGGCAAGGCGTTCCTCAACAAGGGTACGCCCTATTGACAGCGCCTGCGCCCTGTCTTTCGCGGTGATGTAGGCCAGTACGAAGTTTTTCATAGAATCCTCTTTAGGATGTCCTCAATCTGCCATAGCGGATTGGGTCTTTCATCATAATTATTAAAATAGTTTTTAGGCGCTACGAAAATCAAGCGGTTAACGCCAAACATCAAAATCCTTAAAATATGCTTTAAAATAAATTATATTTATCCCCATGAACCAAATCAACAAGGCCGCTCGGAATCTGCCAATCTACGAAAAACGGGCGGAGATTATACAGGCGCTTCGTGGCAACCAGGTGATTGTCGTAGCCGGGCAGACCGGGTCGGGCAAGACTACGCAGCTGCCTTTTTTTTGCTTGGACGCCGGACGCGGGCGGCGGGGGCGGATTGGATGTACGCAGCCGCGGCGCATAGCGGCCACATCCATCGCTGCGCGGGTGGCGGCGCAGTTCGGGTGTACGCTTGGGGGGAAAGTCGGGTACAGGATACGCTTTGCCGCCAAAGAATCGGTTGATACGGTTATCAAATTCATGACCGACGGAATCCTGCTCGCCGAGGCCGAGCGTGACCGTCTTTTTTTACAGTATGACACAATAATCATAGACGAGGCGCACGAGCGGAGTTTGAATATTGATTTTCTGCTCGGATACCTGCGGAAGATACTCGGCAAGCGCCCCGATTTGAAAGTCATCGTCTCCTCCGCCACCATAGACGCCGAAAATTTCTCCGCCTGCTTCAACAACGCGCCGATAATCGAGGTATCGGGGCGCCTCTTCCCCATTGAGGTGCTGTATCGCAATCAAGAAAGCGAGGAGGGCGACGACGCGCCGGGGTCGGGTTATGTGGAGAACGCCGTGACCGCCGCCACAGACCTGCTCGACTGCCACGGGCCGGGCGATATGCTCGTCTTCATGCCTACGGAGCGCGACATCCGCGAAACCTGCGATAAACTGAGCGGGGCGCTTATGCGGCGCGACGTGCGGATACTCCCGCTCTTTTCGCGTCTGACAAGGGCGGAACAGGAGGCGATATTCAACCCGTCCGACTGTATTAGAATCATAGTTTGCACAAACATCGCCGAGACCTCCGTCACCGTTCCCAACATCAGTTATGTCGTGGACACCGGGCTTGCCCGTATATCGCGGTACGCGCCAAGGCTGCGCACAAACCGCCTGCCCATCGAACCCATAAGCCGAGCCAGCGCCGACCAGCGCAAGGGGCGCTGCGGGCGTGTTCGGGACGGCGTCTGTATACGCCTGTATTCGGAAGACGACTACAACTCGCGAGAGGCCTTCACGCTGCCGGAGATAAAGCGCTCCAACCTCGCAGGCGTCATACTCACAATGACGGCGCATAACTTGGGAGCGATTGATAATTTCCCGTTCATCGCCCCACCGTCGAAGCAGGCGATATCGGAGGGATACGCGCAATTAAAAGAACTTGGGGCGATTGATAGCGGAAAGAAACTGACGCGAATGGGCGCGGAGATGGCGCAGCTGCCGTTTGACCCGCACATATCGAGGATGATTATCGCCGCGCGCCGGGAAAACGCGCTTCGCGAGGTGAAGATAATCGCCGCGGCGCTCTCCATAGTCGACCCGCGGGAGAGGCCGCTGGAAAAACGGGCCGAAGCGGACGCCGCTCACGTTAGATTCGTCGATAAAGGCTCGGACTTTTTGACCTACGTAAATCTGTGGGACGCGTACAGGAACGAATGGGACACGCTCAAGACTCAAGGCGGTTTGCGCCGCTTCTGCAAGGGGCATTTTTTATCGTTTACGCGGATGCGAGAATGGCACGACGTCTATTGGCAGCTCGACGAGGCACTGTCTAAGATGAAAGGGTACGAACAGAACCCGGCGCCCGCATCGTATGACGCGGTACATCGTTCACTGCTGACCGGCCTGTTGGCCAACTGCGCTTACCTTGACAAAAACGGAAAATACAGGGCCGCGGGCGGTAAAGAAGTGCTGATATTTCCCGGCTCGGCGTTAGTCAGAAAAAAATGCGACTGGGTGATGTGCCACGAAATTGTGGAGACAAGCCGAGTGTTCGCCAGAACGGTCGCGGCAATCAAACCGGAGTGGCTCGAGGAATTGGCCGCCGATTTTTGCAAGCGGACGTTTGAAGCGCCGTTTTTCGACGCGGAAAGCGGGTGTGTGCGGGCTGTGGAGCGCGTTACGCTTTTCGGTCTTCCGCTCGCCGTAAAGAAAAACGCCATGTACGGCAAAGCGGAGCCGGAGGCGGCCGCCGAAATCTTTATCAGGGACGGATTGGTTGAAGAGAATCTCGTATGCCGTCACAAATTTTATGAGCATAACAAAAAACTCAAACAAAAAATCCTTTCATACGAGGCAAAGTTAAGGTCGAGGAGTTATTACAAAGGGGACGCGGCTATCTTTGATTTTTACAGGAAGCGGCTGCCGGTCGTGGCATCCGTACACGACCTGAATAAGGCGATAAGGGCCGCCGGAAGCGATAAATTTCTGTATATGCGCGAAGATGACGTTATAGAGGAATCAATACCGGAAGCCGCCCACGCGTATCCCGACCACGTCAACATAGGGAATCGGAATTTCGCGTTGAAATACGCGTTCAATCCGGGGGCCGAAGACGACGGGGTGACTTTGGCGTTACCGCAAAAAGTGCTGCCGTTCATAGCGAAGGAGACGATAGGATGGCTGCTTCCGGCGTTATGGCCGGCGCAGATAAAAAGTTTGTTGCAACAGTTACCGCGCGGTCAACGCAAGGTATTTGTACCTACAGGCGAAGCGGCGCAAAAACTTGCCGATAACATTGTGGCGCCGCCGGCGACGCATGAATCGTTTGCGGTGGAGTTATCATCGGCCATTAAAAAGATTTACGGTATTGATATCGACCCGGCCCTTTTGGATTCCGATAAGACGGAACCGCACCTGGATTTAAAGATTGAGGTCCGCGACGAGAAAAACGGCGTCGTCGCGAAAGGCAGGAGCGGAGATATGTTTAGGCGCATTAACGATACGGAAGCGACCGACGGCGCGAGTGTTAATACCGGTATAAACGACATAATATGCGCATCCGTCAACACAACGACCGGTTCGCCGTGGGACGGCGCCTTCGCCTCCTATCGAAAAACCGGCCTTGCAGCATGGCCGCAGGAAGACCTGAACAAGCCGCTCGACATCGGTTCAAACAAGGGCGGTTTCGCCGTGCGCGGTTATCCGGCGTTGATACCCGGCGGCGGTATCGACAGTATCAATGTGGATTTGGCGCTCTTCCCGTCAAAAATCAAAAGCGATATAGCCCACCGCTACGGAGTCCGTAAATTACTGGAAATAACGTTAATGAAAGACCTGGCCTGGACGGAACGCGACATCGCCTTTTCCAAAGAGATGAAGGTGATGTGCGCCCCCTTCGCCTCCGGAGACGAGTTCGCGGCGAGGCTATACGAGATGATACGCGAATCCATTCTCGATTTCGACGACGCTCCGAGAAGCAAAGAGGCCTTCGAACGGTTGATACCGCGAGTTAAAGAATCGTTAAGAGGGACAGGCTCCCGAGTCATATCGGTTTTTGAGGAATCGTTAAGAATATTTACGGACGACGTCTCGCGTCTGTCATCGGCCAAAAAGAAACTGCCGGCGGACATTCACAAAGAGTTGACAAACGCGCTTAACGGGTTTTTTACGGATATTTTGGGCGGGCAGACGACACTGGAGATTTTTTTCCAATACCCGCGCTATCTGAAAGTTTTCGCGACGATTATAGAAAAGGCCTCTTTTGAGCCGTTCAAGTACCGCCAAATGCGTGCGGATGTCAATCTGTACGCATCGATATATAACGACTTACGCGAAAAAAACGCCAAACCGGAAAACGCGCACCTCCGCAAACGCCTGTTGAAAGAGTTGGCTTTAATGGTGAGAGAATTTGAGGTCAACCGATTCGCGCAACATATCAAAACCCTGTTTCCGGTGTCGGAACAGCGGCTTGACAAAAAGGTTGACGAGATAAAAAAACTTGGCGCCTGACCCGCCGTTACCCGACATTCAACTCCGTCTGCGCGTCCACCACATCCCTGTTGACCAATTCCAGCGCGTTGTGCATTTTGTCGCTGATTTCAGTGTCCTCAATCCTGTCCCGCAACGTCCTGAGCAGCTGTATCGTCATCCGCAGTATCCGTATCAAATCTCCCTCCGGCACACCGAAACCCGCTAACTGCTTCAAATCGCAGCCGCTCGCCCACGCGAACACCGGCGCGGCCATTGAAAAGTCCATTTCCCTTATCGGGTTAGCTATGTCGTACTTTATCTCTTTCTGGCGCAACTTGTGTATCGTCTTTTGGGCGTCGAACTTCAACGCGACATTGGTGACAGGCGGGGCCTTGCGGCTGCGCGCCTCCTCGGTGATTAGCGCGGCAAGGAGCACCGGCAGCTGCGCCGCCGAGACGTCCTCGAAATCCCTGCAGCAGTAAAGCTCCGCCGTCTGTATCTCGTAACCGCTCACCGCCGCCGCCAACCGGCCCTTGGGCGTAAGTTTCGTCCCGTCCAAGAAACCGCTTGATTGCAGGAACTTTATCCTGTTCCTTATCTGCGCCTCCTCTTTCTGATATATCTTCGACATCGAAAAGACGCCCTTGCGGAAGTTGTGGAGACTCTTGCGAAAAATATCGAACGCGCCGTCGCCGAACTGGCTGTAGAGAGAGAGGATTGTCGAATACGACGCGTAAAACCGGCTGTTGATACGCTCGTTGGCGCCGTAGAGTATGCGCTCTAACTGATCGGGGTCGGTGGCCTCCGGTATCACCTGCGAGTAGACGTAGCCCACTTCGTCCATCCCGCGCCGTCCGGCGCGGCCCGCCATCTGGTTGTACTCGCGGGTCATCAAATAGTTAAACTGCACACCGTCAAATTTCTCAAGCTCGTCGAATATCACAGAGCTGGCAGGCATATTGACGCCGAGCGCGAAGGTCTCCGTGCAAAACAGCAGCTTTATCAGCCCCATTGTAAAGAGCCGCTCCACAATCTCCTTAGCGGCCGGAAGTATCCCCGCGTGGTGGTAGGCGCAGCCCGACTCCCATAACTGCCGCAAAAAGTTCAGGCGCTCGTAATCGCCTATCCCGTATTGACGTACCAATTCGTCCACAAGCTGCGACACCCGTGCACGCTCGGCGTCAGTGAGCAAATCCAAATGCGTCATATGCTGCTCGGCGTTGCGTTCGCAGGCCCTGCGGTTGAAGCAGAAGTAGAGTATGGGCAGGTGCTCCTCGCGTATGGCGAGCTGTACTATCTTTCGCGACGACGGCTTGCGCCGCTGAAACCGTTTGCGCATCTCCGGGCTGCTTTTGAATTTGCGCCGAATGCCCTTTATGGTGATGAACCCGAACTTGGGATGATAAAAAGCGTGCCGCAGCGGAACCGGTCTGTGCGTTTCCTCAATCACCCTGAACGCGGTATTCCGCACCGCCCCCATCCAGGCGGCCAGTTCGCCGATGTTGGGCACCGTGGCGCTCAGGCACATGAAGCGGATGCCCTGCGGGGCAAGTATGATGCTCTCCTCCCACACCGTGCCGCGCTCCGGGTCGTCCAAGTAGTGTATTTCGTCGAATATCACGTAATATATATCATTTAGCCGACCGGAGTTTTCGAGGATGAGGTTGCGGAATATCTCGGTGGTCATTATGAGGAGTTGCGCGTCTTGATTGATGGTAACGTCCCCCGTTTGTATGCCCACGGCCGCGTCGCCGAAGCGTTTGCGGAAGTCGCGATATTTTTGATTCGACAGCGCCTTGATGGGCGCGGTGTAAACGGCGCGCTTACCGTGCTTCACGGACTCCTCGACCGCGTACTCGGCGATAAGCGTCTTGCCGCATCCGGTTGGAGCGGCGACTATCAATGATTCGCCGTTTTCAATGGCCTCGACCGCGGCTACCTGGAACGGATCGAGTTCTAAGTCTTGGTATTTCACTGATTTGGTCTCCTTCAACAGCCCGTATTCAACTTAAACGCCCAACATGGCATCCACGTATGCCACCGGATTAAAGTCTTGCAGGTCTTCTATCCCCTCGCCGACGCCTATCTTCCTTATGGGAATGTTGAACCGCCGCGTCAGCGCGAGCGCTATGCCGCCTTTGGCCGTGCCGTCGAGCTTCGTAATCACAAGGCCGGTAAGCCCGACCGACTCGTGGAACGCTTCAGCCTGCTTCATGGCGTTCTGACCGTTCGTCGCGTCTACCACGAGCAGGATTTCGCTGGGAGCGTGGGGAGTATTGCGCTTTATGACCCTTGTTATCTTTTCCAACTCGTTCATCAGGTTGGTCTTGACGTGGAGCCTGCCGGCGGTATCGAGTATAAGCACGTCCACACCGCGGCTCTTAGCGGCCTCCATAGCGTCGAAAGCCACGCTGGCCGCGTCCGCGCCTTCGTGCTGCGCCACAAAGTCGCTACCCGTACGCTGCGCCCATATCTTGAGCTGCTCTATCGCGCCGGCCCTGAAAGTGTCGGCGGCGCCCAACATCACACGCTTTCCGGCCACGCTCAATTCTTGCGCGAGCTTCCCTATCGTCGTGGTTTTACCCACTCCGTTTACCCCTACCACGAGCACCACCCACGGTTTTGGCGGAAAATCTTCCATGGCTTTGGTGACCGTGAGGTCGGCGACGAGCATCTCCTTGATGAGCGCGCAGGCCTCCGACCGTGTGCTTACGCCCATACGCTTTATCTCATCGCGATAGTCGTCAAAGATACGGTCAACCAGGTCAACGCCCACATCCGCGACTATTAGCGCCTCCGAGAGCGTCTCGAAGAACTCGTCGTCTATGGTGTCGCCGCCCTTAACTAT
Organism: Chitinispirillales bacterium; assembly: GCA_031283085.1. Classification (GTDB taxonomy): domain Bacteria; phylum Fibrobacterota; class Chitinivibrionia; order Chitinivibrionales; family Chitinispirillaceae; genus GUT77. The sequence goes on from JAITCM010000044.1 coordinate 11,597, forward strand.
GGCGGCTATCTGCGTACGGGTCTTGCTGAGCCCATCCTTCAGTCGTTCTAAAAATCCCATCGTTTCCTTATTTTAAGATAGCCAAAAATTCCTGTGATTTGTCAAGCGAACTCTCAATATTGAACATGATTTTCGCGTGGTCGGCGTCGCCGATTTTGAGTTCGGCGCGGCAGGAAGCGCTCTCCGGTTTACGAAACTCCCCGTCCCAATGACCGCAACCCAAATCGTGAGAGATGTTGTCCGCCAAGTGTATGACATTCACCAAAGGAAGGGCTTTGTCGGCTTCATCGGGCGTATGGTGGTGCACGATAGCATATTCAAGGTCCGAAGGCAACGACCATCTATCAGCCAGTATCTTGCCCATCCTGGCGTGGTTGACGCCCAATATTTTGTCTTCGGCCTCCAATAGCGGTATGCGGTTCGTCCTCGCGTACTCGCACACCTTCGCGTAATCATCCGTCATGTACTGGCTGAAAATGAGCATTCCGATGTCGTGCAGAACGCCGGCGCAAAAAGCGCTCTCCGGGTCCATCATCCTCACGCCCATGAGGTGGCGAACGATTATTTTGGAGGCCATGGCCGTAACGACCGAATGCTTCCAAAAGCGGTCGATATCTATCGTGTGCTTCCCGTCGAACATCTTCGCCACAGAGGCGCTGAGCACAAGCGACCGTATAGTGTTGAAACCGAGCACCACGACAGCGCTCGTTACCGAAGAGATGCTCCTCGGTATCCCGTAAAACGCGCTGTTGGCCAGACGTATCATCTTGCTCGTGAGCGCCGGGTCTTTCTCTATAAGCTCGGCGGCATCCTCCGCGGAACTCTCGGAAGAGTTCACGACATCAATCAACTTCACGACAATAGAGGGCAGCGATGGAAGACTGTCGACATCCTCCACGATGGCGGCAACCCGCTCCCTCGTCCCAACCGCGCCTGCGTTTTCTTCACTCATAGACAGTCTCTGTTTTTTGTGGAATACAGCCCGCCTTTAAACCGCTCCGCGGCAATCTCTCGGCCACGCAATACCCGCCGCGCCTCTCGCCGGTAACGACGACCCGCATCCACGTGTTTCGGGTGGCCATAACGCCCGGAACCTCCACCCGGATATAATTCCCGCTAACACCGACAACCGGCCCCTCTGACTCTACAATTATATATAATGGGCACGCAAAAAGCAAGGATAAAAAATTTTCACGGCTTTTTCGCAGTAATTCCAAAAGCGCGGCGCTCCTGCGCTTCTTCACCGATTCGGCTATTTGACCGGGCATTTTCGCGGATTTTGTGCCCAAACGCTTTGAATAGCGAAAGACATGGCCATACGTGAAACCCACCGCCCCCACACCGCGCAACGTCGCCTCAAACATCGCGTCGCTCTCTCCCGGATGCCCGACGACGAAATCGGCGCCCAACCCCGCCGCGGGGTATTTCTCTCGAAAACCGCGTAAACGCTCCGTCAACAAATCAAGGTCGCCGTACGGCCTGTCCATACGCGACAACACCTCCGCGCACATACTTTGGACGCTCACGTGCAAATGGTCGCACACCCTCGGATTCTCCCCCACCATGGCCATCAACGTATCCGTCAGGTCACGCGGGTCCACGGAGGACAGACGGATACGGTAATCGCCTCCGACCTTCAGAAACTCCGTGAGCAGCGCCTCCAAACCGCCCTTTTGTTCTCCGCTTTGCGACCGACCGCATTGATTGACGTTGAACTCCGCCACCGCCGCGTCATCTGTCAACTCAACCGCGCTAATACAATCGCCGCCAATAAATTGGCTGTACTGTCCGATATGCGTTCCCGTCAGCACTATCTCCTTGTACCCCTTGTCGACCGCCTTTTTAAAGGTATCGACAAGCCGGCCCTTCGGAGCGCTGCGCGACGGGCCGCGCAACATCGGAACTACGCAGTAGGCGCACCTGAAATCGCACCCCTCCTGTATCTTCAGCGAAAAACGCGTACGGCCCGACGCCGTCGGGTCAGTCACATTATCGCTCCAAAAAACGGGGCTGCCGGTATCAATATCAGAGAGATACGCCCCGCTGCCGGATGCCGCGATGATAGATGGGATGCGATGCTTGTCCGCATTGCCCACGACCCACTCAACACCGGGGTATTTTTGTATCAACACGCCGTGCTGCTGCGCGAAACAGCCGGTCACCAATATCTTCGCGGCAGGCGCCGCGCTTGATAGCGACCGTATGAAACGCCGCGTCTTGGACTCCGCGTGTAAGGTTACCGAACAAGTGTTGACGACCACGACATCGGCCTTCTCAATATCGTCAACGACCGAATAACCCAAAGACAAAAACTCCGCCCTCAGCGCGGCCGCCTCCTCCTGATTCGTCCGGCACCCTATCGACCTGAGCGCCACCGCCATCGCGCCGACGCCTAATCGGTAGCTGCCGCCGAGCCCTGTCGACGACGGCGCCGCGTTTCCGTTATCGCCAATCCGCAAGCGCCGATTCCCGCGTACCGTAAAGACGAATTATGGAGTCTATCCCCAAGCTCGCAAAAATATCCCGCACCACGTTATTCGCGCAGCATACCTTCATCGAACCGCCGTTGTCCTGCAAAAGCCGACTGAGCCTGAGCAACGAACCCACGCTCAAGCTGTCGAAGAAAGCAAGCCCATTGCAATCCAAAAGAATTTTGTTCGTATTCGCCAATGTCATAAACATACGATTTTTGAAGAGCGTCGAGCCGGCCGGATAGTTCATCACTCCCGCAAGCGAGATGATGTATATGTCATTAACCGCTTCCTCGTCTATCCGAAGCTGGTTGTCAAGCTCATTCAGCCTCGCCTCGCCCTTCCTCACGCCCGACGATAACTCTACGTCAAAGAGCCTGTCCACACCTATCTCCGTCAGAAGTTCGTAAATCTTGCGCTGCGGCTTTCTCAGCACAAAGGTCTTGGAGTTCGCCGTAAGCTCTTTGTAAAGAAAAACGAGAACACCTATCCCCGCGCTGTCCATAAAGACAGTGTCGCTCATGTCCAGCACAACGCGCTCCCAATTGCCTTTCGGCAGTTCCTTGAGCATAGCGACGGTCTTGTGCGGGGTCTCCGCGTTTAAACGTTCCGGCATCTTGAACGTGCAGGTGTCTTTTTCAGAATCTGCGCCCATAATCTCCATCACCTTAAAAAACGCCGCGTTAACTCGTCCACAGATATCCTCACGAATGTGGGACGCCCGTGCGGACACGTGTACGGATTGTCGGCCAAAAATAGCGCGTTTATCAGCGCGTTCATCTCCTCCAAACTCAACTTTTGCCCGGATTTTATCGCCGCCCCGCACGCAAACGCCGCCGCGAAACGCTCAATCGGCTCTTTGAACGTCTCCGTACCGCGCCCCTCAAGCAGGAAGCGCACCATCTCCCTCACCGCGCCCTCCGCCTCCCCGTCCCGCAAAAAAACCGGCAGGGCGGAGATGGAAACCGCCCCTCCGCCAAAATCGGATATCTCAAAGCCCAAACCGTTAAAATACTTCTTGCCGGAATCAATCACGTCTTTTTCCGCCGGACCCATCTCAAGCACCGTCGGAAAAAGCAATTGCTGTGAAACCGGACTACCGCTCTCAATGTCCCTAAGCGCCCGCTCATAATGCACACGCTCGTCGGCTGCGTGCTGGTCTATCAACAATATGCCGTTCTTTATCGGCACAAGGATAAAAATCCCATGAATCTGGTAACACTGTATCAGCTCGTGGACCTGAACCGCCGCGGCGTCGCCAATCCCTTCCATACCCCCACCCGCCGCAACACCGCCGCTCGCCGGATTGCCGCCGAAAGCCGCATTGACGAACGGCGGCGAGCGCAGGTTCATGGACGTCTGAACAGCCCCCCCGGCAACGCCGTCATTCCCGGTATTCAACGGAAAAACACCGCCGCCTAAAAAATCTATCCTGCCAATCCCATTAACACCGCCGGCGTTATCGATACCGCCGACACCCGTACCGCCAACGCCCGCCCCCAACACATCGCTCATCGACACCCCGGATTCACGCAACCCATTCTTCACAACATTGTAGATAAACCCAAAAACCCCGCGCTCATTGTCAAACTTAATCTGCTGCTTCGTGGGGTGAACATTCACATCTATCCTGTCAGGGTCAACGTCCAAAAAACAGAAAAACGCCGGCCTGTTCCCATGCCCCAAAAACCGGGCGAAAGCCTCTCTTACGGCAAAGGTAACCGACTCGTTGTCAATCCGCCTCAAATTGACGTACAAGCTCTGAAAACGCGGCTTCGTCTGCAGCTTCTCCGGCGTCGACACATACGCAAGCACCGACATACCGTCGCCGTCCCCGCCGCACTCAACAAGCCCACGGGAAAAATCGTTCCCCGCGACCTGACATATCCGCTCCAAAAGATTCGCGGCGGGCGGCATATCCAACACCCGCTTCCCGTCAACCGTAACCGTAAAACGTATGGCCGGAAAAGGTATCGACAACTGCTCCAACACCTTTATAACGGCCATCTGCTCGCCGCGCTCCGTCCGCATGAACTTCTTACGCGCCGGAACATTGTAAAAGAGCTCGCGCACTGTAATGGTAGTCCCCCGCGTCCTCGATACCGGCGCCGCTTCGCCCGATACCCCGCCGTCCGCGGCGATTTCGTAACCCAACCCGGACTCATCCCCATCGCACGTGGCCACCGTCATCCGGCTGACGGCCGATATGCTCGCCAGCGCCTCGCCGCGAAACCCCATCGTGGCGATAGAGTACAAATCGTCCGCCGAACGAATCTTGCTGGTAGCGTGCGGCAAAACGCTCATCCTCAAATCTGCCCGCGACATCCCGCATCCGTCGTCGGCGACGCGCATCATGGAAAAACCCGCGCCCTCAACCGTAACGTCAATACGCTCCGCGCCGGCATCTATGGAGTTCTCCACCAACTCCTTCAGGACGGAGGCCGGACGCTCCACCACCTCTCCGGCGGCGATCTTCTCAACGACGGCGGGGGGAAGAACAGCTATTTTGTTTTCACCGCTCTGCATCGCTGACTGTCCGAACAAATATACATTCGACATTTATATTTTCGGTATTAAATTGTGTAAATTTGTATAACGGTATTAATGTGTCACGTCAGTATCCATTTATTTATGTATCAACACATTAGCCATATTAACATACTATATAGGTATGCTCTGTTAAAAATGCGGAAGGGGGGACTCGAACCCCCACAGGCTTGCACCCACTAGGACCTGAACCTAGCGCGTCTACCAGTTCCACCACTTCCGCAAAAATAACGACGCTATAATATAATACACGCCGGCGGCAACGCGCAAATAAATTTGCGCCACAGTCAAAACGCAAAAGACTCACACCGACGCATTCTCCAAATTGATGTCCGGCGCCGACTCAGCCTTTGATTTCAAGTGCGCCTGTCCCCACGCCTCGCGCAACGTCTCCAAATACCGCAACACCTCCTCCATCTTGGCCCTGTCGCCGTGGATATTCGCGTCTATGGTTGTGCTGAACATATAGGAGTACAGGTTGAACAGGTTCGCCGCTATCTCCCCGCCGGCATCCAAATTCAAAGAGACTTGCAGCTCCTCCAGGGCATCCTGTATCTTGAATATGTGCTTGGCACGCTCCTCAATCTTCTTTTTGTCGTCAAATACCTCAAGCGCCAGCCTCGCGTGTTTTATGGCCACGTCGTAGGTCACAAGGATGAGCTTGCCCTTGTCGTTGGTCTCCGATTGCGCGCCCTTATATGCCCCATAACCCGCCTTCATCATAATAACGCCCTCCCGCGCCTTGATATATATTTTACCCCAAATACTTGTAATATAATATAACTATCGGCATACGCGCAAAATTTCTTTACCGGGTTCACTTAAAAATATCCCTGAAAAAACCGCCTATCGCCCTGTCGTAGACGCTCCTGTCCACCTCAACGCGCGGTTTGTGAAAGGTTCCGCCGAACCTGCACTTAAACCGCCCGCCCTCGCTCTCCGTCTTCTCAAGCGAATTCCTGACGAGTTTAGGCAGTCCGGCGACAAAATCGCGGCTCAACTCCCCCTCAAAATCCTGACTCAGCTTCCCGTCAAACCCAACCCATCCGGCGGAACGAAATTTCAGCACATCCCCAACGCCGACTATCTCCTTGAAGTGGAACCGCCCGCCAGCGACGGTGAAGCCGCCCTTAACCCTGGAAAAACTCAACCGCCGCAAATCACGCGAGAGCCGGTTTACGACCGGCGCCTTCTGCAGCGCCAAGTCCGCAGCCGTCAGGTTCGTGACCGTCGCAAACCCATTCGCTTTCACGGAGTCCAAACGGACAGGAGAGCCGCCCTCAAGGCGCGCGTCAATATCCATCCGACCCGCAAGGCTGCCGGGCGAGAAGCCCGTCCCGGCACAAAACTTTTCCAAATCCAACCCGCCTATAAACGCCTCCCCGCTTAAAATTTTGGATTGACGCAAATCAACGGAAACATTCATCCGCAGCTTCCCGCCGAAAACCGTCCCGCCGCCGTCGGTAAGCTCAAGCTTTTTATCGTCAACCGATACTTTCACATTGAACATCTCAACCTTTGCCAAAGCGGGGATAACAGCCTCCCCCGCGGATACTCTCCCCGATAACGCCCGTTCCCCGTCCCGGCCAAAGTTTACCTCCGCTCCGGAGACGGAAACGCCCGTCTGCCCTTTGCCTGTAAAACAAACGCCGACGCCGCGCAACGCTATCTTTTTGACGGGGCGCAAAGAGGCCGCCGCGCCGAAGACATCCCCCGCCAACTCAAACGGCTTCTCGTAAGCCTCGCGAAATATGTCGCGGTCAGTCTTGAAAACATTCGGGTTGACGGCAAGCGCAACAGCCGCGCCGGGTAAATTGCACCGAACATCGGCTCGTGCGACGCCTACGCGGTAACCGTCGCCCTTATCGTTTATACGTTTGTAAGCATTGACGTCCTTTACTCGCAAACCGGTCCATAAAACGACGGAGACGCTCCCGACGGAAACAGTGTCCGCCCCCATGCCTTTGAGAACGCTTTCGGCGACGCCGCGGAAAAAACCGACGCTTCCTATGGGGATGAAACCGGCTAAAACGATTAGGCTTAGCAGGAAGAGCGCCAACGCGGTCATTTTTTCAAATTTGTGATTATCGTTATTGTTCATATCGGCTTCTTTACGGTAAAAGTAATTATACCTCCCACAATTAAATATTGCACCTATCCTCTGGATTGCTTCGGCGCTTCGCGCCTCGCAACTTGTTTATCTCGCCGTAAGGCAATCCATACATTCTACATAATGCAATATTAAATTGGTTTTTCAATAATATCGACATTAAATCCTAAAATCCCGCAAATCTTAATCAATAATTGACTCTCTGTATGGCGATGTTTTATATTCTCTTGTTACCGGAATGAATAAAAATAATTCTTTTCCACAAATATACACAAAAAAACCGACACAAACAAAAAAAATGGAACGAACTAAAGGCGCCGATACGCGCAACCGCATAGAGCTTGAGGAGCGTATTCTCGACGACCTGATGGCCGACAGCCCCGCCATGAAGAAGGTACTGCGCGTCGCCATGAAAATCGCGCCCACTTCTTCCACCGTGCTAATCGGCGGCGAGAGCGGGACGGGCAAGGAGTTCTTCGCGCGCATCATCCACCGCCACTCGCAATGCGGCGGCGAACACTTCGTGGCGGTGAACTGCGGGGCCATACCCGACACCCTCTTCGAGAGCGAACTCTTCGGCTACAAGAAGGGGGCGTTCACAGGCGCCGACCGCGACAAACCCGGACTCGTGGAGGAGGCGCACGGCGGCACGCTCTTCCTGGACGAAGTCGGCGAACTCTCGCTGCCGGCCCAAGTCAAACTCCTGCGCTTCCTCCAGGAACGTATGTTCCGCAGCGTCGGCGACACCGTCCTGCGCCCGGTCGACGTGCGCGTAATCGCCGCCACAAACAAAGACCTCGGCAAACTCATGGAAAAAGGGGAATTCCGAGAAGACCTCTTCTTCCGCCTAAACGTCTTCCACCTCCGCCTGCCGCCCCTGCGAGAACGTAAGGAGACAATCCCAAACCTCGTCAGCCTGTTCGTGCACCGCTACAACCAAATACTGGGCAAAAGCGTAACGCGCTTCTCAAAGACGGCGGAAAGCCTCATCTCCACATACAATTATCCGGGAAACATCAGGGAGTTGGAGAACATCATCGAACACGCCGTGGTAATGGCCGAAGAAAACGAAATCACCGAACGGGATTTGCCGGAGTCGATGTTCATAAACCGACTGCTGCTGGCCGGACCCGATATGCGAGCGGACGCGGACGCATATCATTATCGTGGAGACAGAATAGCCACACTCGCGGAGGTCGAACGCGAACATATATTGTTTGTGCTTAAAGCCACGAACCACAACTACACTGAGGCAACGAAAGTGTTGTGGGGAAAGCCGGAACCGTCGACAAGGTCGACGCTTTGGAGGAAAATCAATGAAATCATCTTATATCTGCTGAAACAGGGCAAATCAATTGAAACAATATGCGCCGAAACCGGACAACCAAAAGATAAAGTAGAGCGGCTGGCATGGGAACAGGCCGCCGAGAAAGATTAAGGAGGGTAAACCTTGAAGAAAACCAACGAATTGACAATCCGGGTCTACTACGAAGACACCGACTGCGGCAATGTCGTCTACTACGCCAACTACCTGCGTTATATGGAACGCGGGCGCACAGAACTGTTGCGCGATTTGGGCGTGGAACTCTCCGCCTACCACGACAGGGGACTCGCCTTCGCGGTCGCCGAGGCGAACGTAAAATACAAGCGGTCGGCGCGTTACAACGACGTACTGACGGTCACCACCTCCGTCAAAGAGGTAACTCCCGCGACAATGACGTTCAACACGGAAGTAAGCAGGGGCGAGACGCTCCTGGCCTGCGGCGAGATAAAAACCGCCTGTGTGAACTTGGCAAGCGGCAGACCGGCGCGGCTTCCAACGGAAATCGTGGAAGCGCTGAAAACGGCTGTCGTTAACACGTCAAATACTTTTCCGCCAGCACCCGCCTCTTCCCTTTAAGCGGCAACCCCGAAAGCGACGGGAACCGAGCCCCGCCCGCCCGCATATTCACAATCCGCCGCGCCGTTTGCGGCCCTATGCCGGGAACACGCAACAGCGCCGGCAACCCCGCCCTGTTCACATCCACCGGAAACCTTTCCGGATGCCGCTCCGCCCACGCCAGCTTAGGGTCTCTGTCCATGAACAAACGCCCGCTCTCATCATATTGGATATCCTCCTCCGTAAAACCGTACTGCCGGAACAAAAAGTCTACCTGATATAACCTGTGCTCCCTAACGAACCCGTCGTCCGCCGCGACATTCCCGCGCCGCTCCCCCGGTATCGCCTCGCTCCCCAACCCACGCTGATAGGAAGAGAAGTAGACCCTGTCCAAATTCAGCCTGCTGTACAGCCCCGACGTGTACCTCACAATCTCCGCGTCCGTCTCGTCCGCCGCGCCCACTATAAACTGCGTCGTCTGCCTGACCCTGTGGTACCGCGTCCCCTTATCGGTCAACCGCGCTATGCGGCGCATGGGGCGGATAATGTCCTTCAGAAAATCTTTTTTTTGCGACAAGGCCGAAAAGTGCTTTTCGCCCGGCACCTCTATGTTCACGGAGACCGCGCTTGCAAGCGCTATCGCCTCATCTATGGCGGCGTCGCTCGCCCCGGGTATCACTTTCAGGTGGATGTACCCCCTGTACGCGTACTTGCGCCGCAGCAGCCGCGCCGTCCCGTTGAGCAATTCCATGGTATTATCCGGCGTCCCCACCACCCCGCTGCTGAGGAACAACCCAAGCAGGCCGCGTTGACGGTCGTATTCCAAGAATGTCTTCGCCATCTCGTCAGGCGTGATTGTACACCGAGGCACATCCCGCGCCGCCCGAAACGGACAGTATCCGCAGTCGTTGCCGCAAACATTGGAAATCAGCGTCTTTAACATAATGGAGTACCCGCCGCCGGGCATGGAAACCGGATAGAGCCAAGACCCGTCGTCTTTGCGAACCCGATGGTCGGGCCCGCCGCGAGTCCCGCAGGCGCAGGCGAGGTCGTACTGAGAGGCGTCGCTTAGCAACTTTAATTTTTCGACAGTGTCCATGATTAAGGATAATATAACAGATTACCGCCGCCTTTGCCGAAAATTTTGGCCCAGAGCGGTTCCAGTACGGCATCACTTTTCACAAAAAAAATTCTTGCGTTTATCCCCCAAATGTAGTATTTTTATAATAGAATGTCAAAAATCCTCCCCAAAGAGGTCTTTTAAAATGAAGAACGTTGACCCGAATTTGAATTTAACCGTAAACTCTACCGCAAACCGCGAGTTCAAAAACTCCGTGTTCACGCTCCTATTTGATGATGAAGCCGCCATCCGCGACGTCTCCGGCGCACTCTTCGGCAAAAAAATCAGCCCGGACGCGAAAATAGAAAAAACCACCCTCAAAAACGTGTTTATAGGAAAATGGCGCAACGACCTCTCGTTCCTGATAGACAACCGACTCATTGTTCTGATAGAACACCAATCCACAAT